>JAISEB010000328.1 GCA_031264395.1 Treponema sp.
CGTGGGAATTTTCCCCAGGTAATAACGGTGAAAGCCAAGCGCGCCGAAACCGGAAAGAAACCATAATAAATACGCGATTCCCACACTGTACATCCCTTTCCCCCGAAACGGCCTTTACACCCGCCGCGGCACGGCGTCCCTGCGGACAAGGCGCGTTTTAACATGATCCTGTATAATAGCGGATGTACGCTTTTTTTCCTAGGGCCTGTTCTCATGATACAAAGTGACAAGAACAGTCACCGTGTAAACAGACTCAGGCTCCCAGTTTTCCGAATCTGCCGTTAATGGCGAGGGCCGGATCAACAGGCACAGGTACGCCCCTGGTTTCCGGTGGAACGTCAATATATTTGATATCCCTTAAATTTTTACCCCTGAACTGGGGCAGCCATTCAGTCTCGGCGTCGAACAGTTCCCTTACCATGTCCCTGGTTTTCTTCAAATCAAGAACGGCCGATGTTAGCGGATCCATCGCGACCGCCCAGAAGGCAAGTTCGAGATCACCGTGTATGGCCGCTTCCGCGGCAAGGCTCTGAACGGAGAGGTTGCTCTGATTGAGCGCCGCCAGATGCATGGGCAGATCTCCTATCGTAAAGGGATGCAGCCCTTCGCGGTCGGCGTATACGGGAACTTCCACCGTGGCGTTATGGGGGAGATTGGTAATAAAGCCGTTGTTTGGTACATTTCCGTTAAAACGGAAAGGAACGCCGGTTTCAAGGGCCTCAATAATATAGGAGCAGTATTCCTTGCTGCGTGGTTCCAGCTCACCGCTTTCAATAGCAAGAACATCGGTGTTTCTGAATTTTTCCGCCACCATAACAGAATAGTGATAGTAGGCGCCTGATTCGCCCCCAAAGGCGGGTTCGCCGCAGTAACGATCAAGGGCCTCCCTGTTTTTGCGGAACCAGGGAAGGTACTCGCTGAGATGTCCTGTTGATTCGGTCATGAAATAACCGCACTGGCGCAGGACTTCCCCCCGGACTTTTTCGTTTTTATAATATTCTGGTTTTTCCATGTTGCTTTTAAGGAGCGGGTACAGATCTTTTCCGTCTTTTTCTATTTTCAGAAACCATGCCATGTGATTGATTCCGGCGCACAGGAAATCAATTTCAGATTTTTTGACATTTGTATAACCGGCGATAAGATCCAGTGTTGTCTGTACTCCGTGACAAAGTCCGACCATCTTCATGCCGGTTGCCCGCGCCACCGTTGTACATACCGCGCCCATGGGATTCACATAATTGAGAACATAAGCGCCGGGACAAAGATCCGCGATGTCGTTCCCGATTCCGATAAGAACGGGAGCCGAACGCAGACAGCGGAAAATGCCGCCTGGCCCCATTGAATCGCCGATGCATTGATCGATGCCGTATTTCATGGGAATTTCATAATCAAATTTGTAAGCGTCTATACCGCCAATCTGGAACATCAAAATGACGTACTTCGCGTCCTTCAGCGCTTCCCGGCGGCTTGTCGTACAGCTAATGGTGAAGTCAAGGCTGTTTTTTTGTATGATCTGATCCGCGTAGGCCTTCATTTTTTCAAGCTTCCACATGGTCGGCCCCATGAGGGAAAATTCGGACCCTCTTAACGCCGGCGTCGAGAACATGTCGTTTAAAAGCGTCTTGCAGAAGATAATACTTCCGGCGCCAATAACCGCGATCTTTGCCATAACGGCCTCCTTGTCAATTAATGGAAACGCCCGCTCTGACGGCGAGATTTCTCAGGGAAACGGCTGCCCTGTCATATTCGGCTTCGTCACGCAGATGTTCCAGGATGACAGGAGTATTTTCAGGCTGTGTAGAATCAATTAATCGAAGCAGTTTTATGTAATCCAGTTTTCCCTCTCCAATGGGAACTTCGTCAAACATCACGCTGACAGGATCTGGCCTCAGGCTGATGTCTTTAAGATGTATTGAGAGGATCTTGTTTCCGAAAAGCCTGAAAGATTCCTCAAAAAACGTGGTGTTTTCATACAGCAGGCGAGGCGAATTGATGCAATTGGCGGGATCAAAATGAATGCCTGCGGACGGCCTGTCCAGCGCCCTGATGAAACGCATGTATTCCGCGGGAGAATCCAGAAATACAAACGGCATAAGTTCAAAAGTCATCTTGGTGCGGACAGGCTTTGCCGCGTCAATAATTTTCCGTGAAATTTCTACGGCATACGCAAAAAAATCTTCCGTAAAGTTTTCGGAGCACGGGCCATACCAGTTGTCTTCATACCATGTTCCTGCAACGTTAACACAGCATCTTGCTTCCAGTTCATCGGCAAGGACAAGCCGCGATACCGCGTAATCGAAGGCCTCTTTGGCGATTTTTTTGTCATGGGACAGGGGATTGTTCCATACGCCGACCTCGGCCAGAACCACGCCGTGCTTTTTAAGGGCTTCCCTGTATTGCCTGATTTCCCCTGTCATTCCGGCCTTTAATCCTGCCGGGCACAGTGCGGCCCCGTATCCCTTTTTTACATGAGCCAATACAAATTCTTCAGGATCATTATCCTTTGGAAAAACCGGGCCGCCAAGGCGCATAATTTCCCTCCGTAATTCCCGTTCGGGAAAACTCTAATTAAAATCGTTAATGTGAATTAACACCTTTAAGGTTGTGTCGCGTTCAAGGCGGCACATGTCAAGGCCCCGTCCGGTTTCTTCAAGGGAAAGACGGTGGCTGATAACGGGTTCCAGTCCGAATTTTCCCGACTCCAGCCATTCGACGCATTTGGGCGCCGCTATTTTTGCACTGGCAAGGCCAAGCCCCCGGGGCATCTGAATGTCGGCCGCAAGCAGTTCACCGGCCCGGTCTTTCCAGTTAAATGGCGCCACGCCGTAGGCTATGATCCGGGTGTCCTTGCTGCCAAGAGCGATAATATCGGCTACTACATCGCCGCCTGTAGCGTCAATAATCACATCAGGCTTTTTTCCCAGTTTTGACACTACTTCCCCGTGCCATCCCGCAACGCCGGTATCGACGGCGACATCGGCCCCCAGTTTTCTTGATGTTTCAAGACGAAACGCCCGGCGTCCCGCGCCCGCGAGTTTTCCCGCCCCCATCATTTTGGCAAGCCGGTGATAAATAAGACCTGCGGGCCCAAGCCCGATTACAAGAACCGCATCCCCTTTCTTTATCATGGGAACGGCGTCTTCCGCGAAAAGGAGACGTGCGGAACCGATTACCATCTCCATAATAGCCGCAATGTCTTCCGGAGCTTCGTTGTTTATGGCCGCGACGGCGGATTGTTCGGTGTCAATGACAAGATAATCCGCAAAGGCTCTGCCGTTAACCGTCCAGTAGACCACCCTGTCGCCTATCTTCAGGTTTTTTACACCGCCGCCTGTTTCCACGATGCGCCCGGTACATTCATGGCCGATAACAAACGGAAATTTGTCATTCGGCCAGTCTTTTTCGGGAGTATCGGTCGCATACACCTTGTTATCGGTCGTGTTGCATATTGCGCCGGTGGTGACACGAATTTTTATTTCAGAAGGTTTTTGTATGACGGGTTCTCCGATATCCAGAATAACAACGTCACATTTTCCCTTGACTACCGCGGCTTTCATGAAACGCTCCTTTAATACAGGTTCCCATGACGGACTTGTTTAAGTAACCCGGTTGGTTACTGGCTAACCTTCGGTTAGCTTGCAAGTCTTGCGATTTTTCAGACTAAAGCCATGCTTTAGCCTTGTAAGATCGCGTTTTTAAGCGGAAATTGTTCAATAACTGAAGTTATTGAACAACTCTAATCAATCTCGACTATTTCGCCGTTTTTCCTGCCTGATTCCCGCATCTTTTCGATGATAAAATCCACCCGGTAACCGTCTTCCGCACTTGAGCCTGACGGGCTGAGTATGTGTGTTTTACAGCTTTCCACATAAGCGGCAAATTCATTTATCCACTGCTCATTGCATTCGTAGTAAGTCTCCGTTGGACCCGGCATTCCCTTGAACCAATGAGTGACCTTCATGGCTTCATATCCCTGCCAGCTCGGGTTTTCAACCTTAATGTATCCCCTGTGGGCGATAACTTCAATAGTCTCGTTCCATCCGCCGCGAAAAAGGGTGAATCCGGGGCCAAGATTCGGGATGTCCACCCTGCCTAAACGCATGTCGATTTCAATGCCGCTTTTCATAAACAGTTTGCCGTTAAGATAATAGTCGCGCCCGTCGCCGGAATCATAACGGCATTTACATGACACGCTTTTAATGTCGCCAAAAAGATGACGAAGTAAATCCAGGTGATGGCTTCCTGAATGGGTAAGAAAACCGCCTCCCGAAAGTTTTGAGTCGCCATGCCAGGATTTTACGGGCGTCTTGCTTGAGATTGAAGGTTCCGGGGACGACGCGTAAATGCTGGATGTGACAAACTCAATCTCGCCGATTTCTTCAAGAGCATCCTTTATTTTCCTGAAGCCGGGATTGAAGCGCTTCATATACGCCGTCTGGAAGAAAATTCCCGCCTTGCGCGCCTTTTCCACAATGCAGGCCGATTGTTCGGAGTTAATTCCCAGGGGTTTTTCACAGAGAATGGACTTGACGCCCGCATCTATTGCCGCGGTGCAGGCCTCATAATGCATGTGATTTGGCAGGGCGATTACAATTCCGTCAAAATCTTTTTCATTTGACAACAGGTTCTTGTAATCATTGTAGTATTTCGCGCCAAATTTTTCACAGGCCGCTTTTCCCGATTTTTCATCGATGGAAGCAATCGCCGTGACTTTTACATCCTTGATATGATCCAGTGCAAAAAAGTGGCATTCAGAAATAATGCCGGTTCCCAAAATCGCGAGTTTTACCATATTGTCCTCCATAAAATTATATAAGAAACACGCGAATACTGTTTGTGTGTTTCATTTTCCGTATTTATCCCTTAACCCTTAAGCCCGCTCTGGGCCACCGATTCGATAAATTGGCTCTGCATGAACAGATACACAATAACAATGGGAGACGCGGTCAATGTACAGGCCGCCATTGTAGCTCCCCATTTCATGTCCTGCAAAGTACGGTAGCGCGCAATGGCGACCTGCATGGTTGCTATTTCATCATGCTGTACCGAAACCATCATTGGCCATACGTAATTGTTCCATGACCAGAAAAAGTTAGTCAGCATGACCGTAACAAACGCGGGAACAATCATTGGCACGATGATAACAAAGAAGATCCTGAAATGATGAGCGCCGTCAATCAGGGCGGCTTCTATGTAGTCATTCGGCAGTGATATCAGCGCCTGACGCAGAAGAAATATTGAAAACGAACTAATGGCGCTTGGCAGGATGATTCCCGAATATTTTCCGATTAAGCCAAGGTTGCTTATTTGAAGAAACAGGGGGACCATGAGCAGCTGGAAGGGAATCATCATAAAAGCAAGTACAATAAAGAACAGTATATTTTTCCCCGGAAACCTTAGTTTTGCAAGGGCATATGCCACAAGACTCGAAAAAAACGCGTTCAATAATACAATGGAAACCGATACGATTACACTGTTCATAAATACACGCGGTACATTCAGGGTGGAAAACACATAGAAATAATGCTCCAATGTGAGTTTTTCGGGGAAAAGTACGGGAGGATACCGTATAATATCATAGCCTGTCTTAAACGAAGAAGACAGCATCCAGAAAAACGGAAACATGGCGATGACGGCTCCAACAGATAAAATAATATATTTTATTCCTCTCTTTACGATTCTCCGTGACATTTTATCCTGTATCATAGCCGATTCCTTAATATATATTCCGTTCGAATATTTTGCGTTCAATAATGCTGATAAGCATGATAAGAACTCCCACGAATACGCCTATTGCCGACGCATAACTCAGCTGATGTCTGATGAATCCCTGCCGGTACAAATAAAGCGTCATGGTACTTGACGAGCCCATGGGGCCGCCTTCTGTCATGATGTACGGCTCGTTGAAGATCTGAAAAGCCCAAATGGTGGCCATCATTATTGAAAATATTACAGTTGGATTAAGCAGCGGCAACTTTACGCGAAAGAATGTTTGAACGGCATTTGCCCCGTCAATCAGCGCAGCCTCTATCAATTCACTGGAAATTGCCTGATACGCGCCCAGAAAAATTATGCTGTAGTACCCTATATCCATCCATGCCTTCATCAGGGATATGGAAAGCATCGATAATTTTTGATCAGTGAGCCAGCCTATTTGGTTAATGCCAATCAGCGAAACAAGATAATTTAAAACCCCGCCATTGGTCTGGAAAATCCATTTCCATACAATGGCAAGAATTACCGATCCTGTTATTACGGGCAGAAAAAACAACCCGCGGAAAAAAATCCGGCCCGCAAACCGTTCATTAAGCAGGCTTGCAAGGATCATTCCCCCAACTATTGATGTTGGGATCTGGACGAAGAAGTATATAAAGGAGTTTCTTACCGAAAGCAGAAAATTCATGTCTTTGAAAAGTGCGATATAATTTCTAAGGCCTATGAAACTGGTAAATTTATTGGTGACAAGGTCCCACCTTGCAACGCTTCCCGCAATGGCCATAAACATGGGATAAATGAAAAACACGGCGCAGAAAATGACGTACGGGGCAATAAACAACAGCGCTATTTTATCCCATTTATTGTCATGATATTTTTTATATAGAGAATAAAAGAATATTAATGATGATTTCCGCTTCGCCATTATGTTACCCCCGTAATACGGACACGAAGGGCAATGCCTCCGCGTCCGTATTTATTTGGAACTTTGGGTATTAAACCCGCATATTATCGAACTCGTTAGGGAGCTACATATTCCGAAATAATCCTGTTTGCTTCCTTTTCGGCCCATTCTATAGCCTGGGCCGCGCTCATGCGATTATAGACAACCTGCAGATAAGCCTGCTGCAAAGGTTCCGCGATTTCGCATTCCAGGGGCGTATTCATGTCAGGAATGGTCGCATTTGCGCCGATCCTCATCAGATCGGCCATTTGCTGTCCAAAATCGTCGAATATGGGTTTTAAAAGAGGATTGTCCCGCACGTTATTAAGGCAGGGAATATCGCCCGCGGCCGCAAAGTCGGCAGCCGCCTGTTCATCACTGAGCAGGAATTTCATGAACTCCCATGACGCGCGGCGCACCCGGTCCCGGGCTTCACCTTCCGGTACTCCCAATTCGTCGATAATCGCAAAATTACGGACAAAGGCATATGTATCGAATTTGCCCCGGGTGTTTCCGTCGGGAATAGGAATGGGACCGATAACGTATTCAAAGTCGGGGGGTGCGTTTGCCTTGATCGATCTGATTAAGTCCGGCTGTCCCCGCGCCGAAGCCGCTATCCCGGAAATAAACGGATATGCGTCATCGTCAAATATTTCTTTCGCGGCCCAACCGTTGTCGAATATGGTTTCAAAAAACTCAAGGGTTTTGATTCCGTTGGGATTGTTGAACATGACCGTCTTGCCGTCGGCATTGACAAGCTGGCTGCTACCGTTCGCGGCGATATAGAACGGATATACCATGAATTGCCATCTCCACCATTCTTCCTGTATCCATGGATTTATGGCGTACCGGTTTTGTGAAGGATTGGTCACCTTTTTCGCGAAATCATAGTATTCGGAGTAGGTCTGGGGAGGTTTTGCCGGATCCCATCCGATCTGCTCAAGGTATTTTTTATTATAGTATATAACGTTTGGCCCCATGTACCATGATATCGAATAGGTGTTACCGTCTCTCCATGTATAATTCAGATCGGGATCGAAACGGTTCATGATTTCCCTGAAATCAGGGAAATTGTTCAGCGGATAAAGAAGGCCGTGTTCAACATACCAGAGATCCTCAATATTGACCGACTGCTGTATGTTGGAATTGGTCCTCGACTGTATATAGGGCATCAGCATTTCGTTGTCGGTGTTATCCGGCGCCGTGCTTCCCGTTATCTTGATGTTGGGGAATTTCTTCTGAAATTCCTCTATCTGTTTTTGCCCCAAAGCTATGCGTTCCGGGGTTTCATAAAACCAGTAGCGGATGGTTGTTTCCGGCATGCCGGCAATATCAGACGCCGTAATCCAGTTGATTCCGGATGAACTTTCTGCCGACGATTTGCCCTTGCAACCGCAAAAAACGGACGCTGCCGCCAGCAAGGCAACTGCCAATAAAACGGTATTTTTTCTAAACATTGCGTTTTTCCTTCCTTATTGATTTGAATTTGGAGACTAAAGCTGATTGAAAACATTGAGATCCGGTTTTCATGGTTCCATTTATTCCTGGGGATGAAGAATGACTTTTCCTGTCAATCCGTGTACAAACTGATCTAGAATGTAAGGCGCATCCTTGAGCGGAACCTTATGGCTAACCAGGCCGGATACATCAAGACCGTTCCTGTATAGCGAAAGAATGTGCCGGAAGTCCGGCGCCGTAAAATAAAAAGCTCCTTTAACCGTTACCTCCTTGTGGATGATGTGATTACTGGGAATGATTTCCAGGCCTTTATAATTTTCACCACAGAACATAACAGTTCCGCGGCATCTGACAAGTTCAAGCGCGTTAAGCTGGGCCCCGGGATTACCGGAACATTCAATAATAATCTCAGGCCCTATGTTTTCCGTACGGGAATACAGTTCTTCCTTTATATTGTCCCTGGAAGGATCAAGCACCAGATCCGCTTTGACACGAGTCTTTATAAAATCACGTCTGAACGCGGAAGGCTCGCTGACAATGACAATCGCGCCGTAGTGTTTAAGCAGCGCGGTAACGCCCAAGCCAATAGGTCCCGCACCGGAAACAAAAACCGTCTGTCCGGCCTTGATCCCCAATTGTGAAAGAGCGCGGTTTGCGACTCCGACGGTATCGCCGCCCAGGAGAACAAGCATATCGTACGGAATATCATCCGGCGCTTTGATAACACATTTCTCCGGCAGGGAAACATATTCCGCGTGAGTACGTCCTTCGTACTTCAAAGATCCGCAGAATTGATATAGTCCGTTTTTGCAGTAGAAACATTCACCGCAGCCGTCCATTATCTGGGTAACGATTCTGTCGCCGGTTTTAAAACTCTTTACATTGCCGGGATCGGCCACTTCACCGGCCATTTCATGACCGGGAATTTGATAACCTCCCATGCCCGTGAATTCCGATGGATCAGATAAATAACGCTTGTTTTCGCTTCCGCACAACGCGCTTGCGTGTACCTTGATTAATAAACGCCCCGGAGAAACGGCAGGCGCGGGAACTTCCGCTACATCCGCTTTGCCGGCGCCTAAAAATCTAACTGCTCTCATGACTACCCCGTATTAACTGTTTTTAGCGGAACTTTGTCCGGAAACCAAATTTTCGCAAAATTTCTTTTGTGTTTTCGTTATTCTTTCATTATTTGTTCCTGTTAAAACGCCATAAACCGGTGCGGTACGGTCGTGTAAAGAAACGAATCTCGCCGGCCGCGCCTGTGCGCAGGGAAGAAGACAGATCTCTCCCCTAAATTGCGTGACAAAGAAATGGTAATTGAGATGACGGTGAGTATTAGAGAGAGAGAGAGAGAGAGAGAGAGAGAGAGAGAGAGAGAGAGAGAGAGAGAGAGAGAGAGAGAGCAAAAACCATGCCAAGTCCAAAGACTGGCTACACATATACACTCCTTTTCAAAACTTGCCCGGAAGCAGATTACGCTTGTTCCAAAATTAACCGAGTTCTGGAACAAGCTTCATTATTCTATCATCAATGAAAAAAATACGCAAGGGCTTTTACAAAAAAATCCGGAAATCAGTCTGTGTTTCACGCACTAAAGAAAAATATACCCAAACCCGTTGGTATACTTCCCGCCGCAGTGGAACAGTTCCAGTGAAAAGTGGTCAATAAGTATCCGCAGATCAATATTGTTTTCCGCCTCCCGGAGCCCCGCCTACAGCGGTTCCGCGATTACCTTGCCGGCGGCCCTGTCGAGCCTTACCCGTACTTTTCGCAGGGGTTCGGGGACAAAAAGGGCAACCTGGCAGATTTCTATGAGGGTGCCCGGGACAATTTCTCCCTGAACTTCGACAGAGGCGTTTTCGTCGGTGACGATGCGGCCAAGAAGATCGCTCACCGCGGCGGCGGCCTTTTTCTGTTCTTCGGTGAGCCGGTGGATGAGTTCCTCTATTTTGGCCCGCTGCCCGGAATCGGGTTGCGAATTTTCGTAAAGCTCGCGGAGCTTTTCCAGTTTCGCGGCGAGAATGCGCATCTGGTTGTTGTTCTTTTCCTTTTCCTGCTGGGCGGTGAAGTCGATGCCGCAGTGGATGCGGGTCGGTTTACCCGACTTTTTTCCTATGCCGCCCGCCCTTATTCCCCGGACCGCGTAGATGTCGCCTCCCAGAATGAGGCCCTTTTCCCCAAGGTCTATGTTTTCAAGCGTAAAGACGCTGGAATTGATGATCTCCGAATCGACGGTAATGGTTTTCCGGGCGGCCACACGGCAGTTTTCTATGAATTTGGTTTTAATGGCGCCGCCCGACTTTACAAGGGCGGGCCTTCTTCCTATGATGCCCCCGCTGACGACGAGATCTCCTTTGGTGATAACGTCGGTAACGTCAAAGGTCTGCTTGATCGTGACGGAACCGCCCGAATAGATCCTGAAACCGTCGGAAACGGGGCCCTCAATGACGACGTCGCCCGGAAAGATGATGTTTCCCGTGCCGTAGTCCACGGCGCCCTTTATGACCAGGGAATTCCGGACCGAAAGGACTTTCTTCTCCACAACAAGCTGCCCGTTGATCCCGGCAAGGATAAGTCTGCCGTCGATACGGGTATTTTCGCCGGCGCTGACCCCTTCGGGCCGTATTACCTCAAAGGGCAGCGGGACGCCGTGAACGTTCTTTCCCTCTTTTCCCTGCTTGTGGAACCGGAGTTTTGCCAGCGCCTGATCTTTTTTTACAATAACGAAAGGTGAATACGAACGGTGATCGATGCGCGCCTTTTCGTCCGGCCGGCGGGATTTTTCGATAAGAAGGGGGTTCATCTCGTAATATTCGGCAACTTCGTTTACCGGGGCGTCGCCTTTGGCTATGAGCACGTTCCTTACAGGCTTCCTGTCAAGGTTGCACGCCAGTACCGCCTCGCCGACGGCGTCCTGGCGCACGCCGTAGACGATGTTGAGTTTTTCAAGGGCCAGGACCGCCTGCTCATACGTAAGGGGCGCGCCCCGGCCGGAGGGGGGAGTAAAATCGGCCCTGACCTCAAGATCTCCGTCCAGGAAAGATACGGCGATGCCGCCGTCGTTTTGGTTTCCCGTAACGACAGTCTGGCGGTTCATATCCTGCCCGTCCGTTCCGGCCGCCGTTCCTGTGTCCGCCGCCGCTTTTTTCTTCATAATAATAAATTCCGGAAAAACCATTGCCTTTATTATCGGCTATATGGACGCCGTTTTCAAAATCCGCTTGCAAAAACAGGCGTTTTAACGTATGTTTATCCAGGATTAAAAGGCCGGCGTTGCGGAGGAGTTGCATGAAATTTATCGATTTTGACAAGACCGAAGTGTACCGGGATCTGCAGAAGATAGCCTCGTCCTTCAGGAATTTTGATTTTGTTTCCCAGCTTGTCGCGACGCGGGTGGAAAAATACCGTACCCCTATGACCTCGGGCCTTGCCTTTTCCTGGGCGGCCAAAGCCGTGGATCAGGGCGTGCTCAAGCTGCTTCAGGCGCTTTCCGAAGAACAGGAGCTCGTCTCCAAATACCGGGCCCTTGTGGACGGCGAGGTGATGAACACCGGCGAAAACCGCAGGGTCCTGCACCACCTGCTCAGAAGCCGGGGCGGCCTTTCCGCCCTGGGGAACGCGGTAACCGAAAACGGAAGGGACATAGGCGCTTTTTACCGAGGGGAGAAGGAACGTTTTTCGGCTTTTGCCTCCGGGGTGCGGAGCGGGGAGATCACCGGAACGGGGGGGAAACCCTTTACCGCCTGTGTCCAGATCGGCATAGGCGGATCGGATCTGGGGCCGCGGGCGCTGTACCTTGCCCTTGAGCATTGGGCGGCAAAGGAAGGAAAACGGATCATCCCGGCGAAATTCATTTCCAATGTCGATCCGGACGACGCCTCGGCGGTTACTTCTTCCCTTCCCCTTGCCGAAACCCTCTTCATTCTGGTTTCCAAGAGCGGAACCACCCAGGAAACCCTGGCGAATGAGCTGTTTGTCAAGGATAAACTCCTCAAGGCGGGCCTTGATCCCGCCAAACACATTACGGCGGTCACGAGCGAGGGGAGTCCTCTGGCCCGTAATCCCGCCTATCTTGATTCCTTCTACATAGACGATTACATAGGCGGCCGGTATTCGTCGTCTTCGGCGGTGGGCGGCCTTGTCCTTTCGCTTGCCTTTGGCCCCGAAGTATTCGGCGAATTTCTTTCCGGCGCAGCGGAGGCGGATATTTCGGCGCTGGAGGGCGATATCCTCAAGAACGCGGCGATGCTTGACGCCCTTATCGGCGTGTGGGAGCGGAAATTTCTGGGGTATCCCTGTACGGCGGTACTTCCCTACAGCCAGGCCCTTTCCCGTTTTCCCGCCCATCTTCAGCAGCTCGATATGGAGTCAAACGGCAAGCGGGTCAACCGCAACGGCCAGGTCCTTTCCTATTCCACGGGCCCCGTGGTATTCGGGGAGCCGGGAACCAACGGCCAGCATTCTTTTTATCAGATGCTTCACCAGGGGACAGGCATTGTTCCGCTGCAGTTTATCGGTTTTACCGAAAGCCAGCGGCTTGACGATGTGGAAGTGGACGGCTCTGTCAGCCAGACCAAACTTGCCGCCAATCTGGCCGCGCAGATTGTGGCCTTTGCCAAGGGCCAGAAAGACGAGAACCGGAACAAGGAATTCCCCGGCGGGCGGCCTTCGGGCCTCATATACGGCAGGCGCCTTACCCCGGCGGTTTTGGGCGCCCTGCTTTCCCATTTTGAAAACAAGGTGATGTTTCAGGGTTTTGTGTGGAACATCAACAGTTTTGATCAGGAAGGGGTTCAGCTGGGGAAGGTTCTTACCAAACGGGTGCTTGCCCGCCAGATGGGGGACCCGGCGCTGGGTTCGTACAGTAAACTCCTGGGGATCATGTAGGGCAATACTTTAGGAGCGGCTATGAAACAGACAAACGCGGTTCCGGCCGGCGCGGGCTGGGTTTCCAAAAGCATACGGGATTTCCCGGGCTCCCCCGTGGCCCGCATAGGCAATGACTGGATGCTCGTTACATCGGGAGACGATCCTTTTTCGGGCGGCTGGAACACCATGACCGCTTCCTGGGGAGGCTTCGGGGTGCTCTGGGGCCGGGATATCGCCGTCATGTTCATACGGCAGTCGCGCCGTACCCTGGAATTCGCCGAACGGACGGATCTCTTTACCCTTTCGTTCTTCTCCGCCGGGTACAGGAAAGCCCTTGACTTCTGCGGCGAAAAGTCGGGCAGGGATTACGATAAAGCCGCCGAGACGGCCCTTACCCCCATCGTCTTCGAAAAGGAAGGCGCGGACGGCAAGGCCGCGCCCGCCACCGGTTTTGCCGAAGCGCAGGAGATCGTTATCTGCCGCAAACTCTACACCCATGATTTCGCGCCCGGCGGCTTTCTCGATCCTTCGATTGACAGCGGGTGTTATCCCCAAAAAGATTACCACAGAATGTTTATAGGCGAAGCGCTCGCGATGATGGTCAAGGGCTGAAAAGGGATGAAGGCGGCGGCCCCGCAAGGGAAACCGCGTTCACCGCGGCCCGGACAAGCTTACGTGGCGCAGAGGGCCGACGCGAAACGTATGACCTGATCGTAATGTTCCGGGGTAAGCCTGAGGTAGCTGTCTGAAGGGCCGTTAAGGGTGCGCCATGTTTCGGGGATGAGGAGGCGGTCGGCCGTGTCCCGCCCCGTTCCGGCCAGGAGTATGTCGGCAAAGCCGGGCCGCAGCCGCAGAAGCGCCGCGTAAGAGGCGGCCTCGTTCTGGGGAAGCACCGTTATGGTCTGGGCCGGAAGCCCCGCCCGCAGAAAACCGGCGTCGTCCGAAAAGGGAGTGGGGGCGATAAGCACCTTTTCCAGCGTCAGGTAACGGGCGGTATCCAGCGCGGTGTTCCTCAGCGCCTGAATGATCTGCCTGGTTTTGATTACTCCCCGGCCGTCTTCGTTTTTAAGGAGATAATCCGTTGTGCCGGAGACAATGATGGTGTCCCCCGCGCCGCAGGCGTCGAATATGAATATGCGGGCGTCTGTCAGCCCCCCCCGGCGGAGGTAACCGGCCAGCGAAAAGGACCCTTGATCTTCGGGCCCTTCGTCCCCCGTCAGTTCTTCCTTGTCGGTCAAAATGATGATCCAGTAACTGGTTCCCTGTTTTTCAAGGCGGGCCGCCGTTTCAAGGAGCATGAACACGGCGGCGCTGTTGTCGTTGGCCCCGGAACTGCCTTCCACCCTGTCGTAGTGGGCGGCGAGGATGACGGGGCTCTTTCCCCTGAAGGGGAACCCCCCCGATCCCATGCCCTGTCCCGGCGGAAGTATAAAAAAGTGGCGGTTTTCCCCTATAGGGAGCACCACGGAATTGAGGGCAAGATCTTCGGTCAGCGCGGAAAGCAGCCCGTACCGGTCCGCGCCGGGATCGATAAAATCGAAGAAACGGTCCCAGGGCCGCTTGTTGTACGGCTTTCCCCGCACGGACAGGCAGCGTTTATGGACCGCCTTCGTCATCGATCTTTACCCGGAAGAAAGGAAAACCTGTCCCGTATGCGGCCGGCCAGGGACGCGATTGCCCCCAGAAGCCCCTTGCTGCGGCCGTACTTGTTGGAAAAGTCCTTTGCCGCGCCGGACAGGGAATCCACGCCGAAATTCCGTTTCAGAAAATCCCAGTGTTTGACGATCCAGACGTACAGATCGCTTGGGCTTGATCCGGGGAATTTGAGGAGCAGCCATTCATCCTTTATGATCCGTATGATGGGGCTGTAGACATTCCTGTACCAGGAGACGAGCGCCTCGGAAAAAGGAATCTCGTCTTCCCTGTTCTGGTTAAGGTAGTATTTGTGTACAAGGATGTGGTTGTAGATAACGTCGTAACAGCCGGGGGTGGTAAAATTCAAATCGAAATCCCCGGTAAGGTTCCCGTAGTCCGTTTTTTCGTAGAAAGTTTCCTTTTCACCGGCGATAAGGGCCGCCTTTAACTCGTCGGCCGTCATGCCCGGTTTAATGGTGACGCTGCTTGAAAGGCTTGTCACTTCCGCGTCTATGTAGTCCACCCCCTGCGAGCGGGCCACGGACACCCGGTGGTTGCCGTCGCGGACAAAGTAGACGCCGCCTATTTCGTACAGCTGAATGGCCGGCAGGTTGATGTTTTTGATGGAGGCCTGATCCACCCGTTCCCAGCGGTTCCGCAGGTGATCGGCGCGGGGCAGAAAATACTTGTTGAAGTCCCGGTAGCGCCCCTCGCTTCCCACGATGAGTTTAACCGGGACCTGCCTCATGCCCTGGTACGTCTGGTTTTTGGGCCGCAGGATCTCCTTTACATCGTTAAAGGAAAGCAGCTTGTCCTTGTCGGCATTGAGAAAATGCTGAATCTGCGAAAGTACGGCTTTTCCCCGTGCCCGGGAAAAATCCTCCGCGGCCTGCGCCCGTACGCTTGCGTCTGCTCTCATTTTTTAATTCCTTCTCCTGTATCAATGACATGATGGCTGTAGGCGTTGATTACCTCCGTACCGCCGTAACGGCTGATCCTCAAATCGGACAGGTTGTACAGGTGTATGTGCCCGTGAACGAGGTATTTTGGCTTGAAGAGCCTCATGAAAGCAAGAAAACACTTGAAACCCCAGTGGCACTTGTCTTCCTTGTCGTGTATGCCCCGGGGAGACGCGTGGGTAAGAAGTATGTCAAGGTATCTGCCCCGGAAGATACGGTTAAAGATGAGTCCCGGAAGGAGTTTCAGGATCTCCATTTTCATTTTGAATTCCGTATACTGGTTTTCCCCCCGGTTGTACTCCATGGAACCCCCGAGCCCCGCCACGATAAGCCCGTTTTCTACCCTGATCCGGGAGCCTATATGCGTGGCCCCCGAACTGTGGACAGAGGTGTCCTCCCAGCCGGGCTGGATTTCCTTTCCCGTGTAGTAGTCAAGTTCCCTGAGGTTGTGGTTGCCGAAGACAAAGAGAAGCGGCTTGTTGAGGCTTGTTACCACAAATTCAAGGTAATCCATGGGAAGGTCCCCCGCGCTGAGCACCAGATCGACGTCGCCGAAGCGCTGCTTGATGGAAAGCGAGTACACCAGCGGATCGATCTGATCGGAGATACAGAGGATTTTCATGTTCGTCCCGCGGCCGCGTCCCTGTTTACCCCCTGGAGCAGTTCCTGCAGTTTTTCTTTGCCGAAAAGTTCCACGGGCCGGGAATTGGCGTAGTCCAGGGCCGCGCGGGAAAAACCCGCGCTTGTGACGACCGCGGTCCTGGAGATATTCTGGGCCTTCGCGTCGTCCAGAACGGAGCGTATCTTGGGTTCGTCCACGGAATCGGGACTGCGGTAAAAACGGATGAGCCGGGGTATTTTACGGGCGTTCCGCCACTTTGCCGAATCGTTTTCCACGGCGGTAAATTCGCATCCTTCGCCTATGGCTTTGGACCCCTGGACGCGGAGGTCCATTTTCCGCTCCGCGACGGCCTTGCACAGTTCCATAAATTCCCCCTGGCCGCAGGTAAGGTAATCCTTCATGTTGTCGTCCGTTCTGAGTTCCTGGTACTGGGCGAGTTTTTCCCCCACGTCGCGGAAATTCTTTTTCCGTTCATAGATCTTTTCCCATTGCGAAACAGCCTTGTCGACGGCCCGCGTCTTTTCATAGCATAGTCCCAGAAAATAGCGGGCGTAGAGGCTGTCTCCCGAATCCTCGTCGGTAATGGCGCCTACCGCCCGTTCCAGATCCGGTATGGCCCGTTCCGGGGCGTTAAGCGCCATGAAGCAGCCGCCCCGTTCCACAAGCGCGCGTATGCGGAACTGGGCGTCCCTGGCCGCCTTTTCGAACGAGGCGGCGGCGTCCTGATAATTCTTGACGTCTTTCTGGATCTTGCCGAGGTAGAAATGGATCTGGGCATTATCGCTCTGGAATTTCAGCGCCCTTTCCAGCGCCGCTTTGGCTTCTTTGGCCTTTTTGTCCCTGTAGAGCATGACCCCCAGTTCATAGTGGATCTTCCCGTCCCTGGGGGCAAGGGAAGCGGCCTTTTTGAGGTAATTTTCCGCCATGTCCGTGCGGTTCCGTTCGGAAAAGAGCTTTCCCGCCTCGTAGTAGTAATCCGCGCGGTTCGGCATGAGTTTTATAAGGAGAAGGTATTCCTTTAAGGCCTCTTCCTTTTGGTTGTGGCGGATAAAAAGCCGGCCCATAAGCTCGCGGAACGGGACTTCGGGGATGTTTTTCCCCGAAATGCCTATCTGATTGACGGATTTGAATTCCATCAGGGCCAGTTCGTCGCGGTTTTCAAGGTGATAGGCCGTTCCCAGCCAGTAGTGGGCTTCGGCGTTTTTCGGCTCCCGCGCGGTAATCGCCTTGGCCGCCTTGATCACTGCCTGTGTTTTTCCGCGCTTGATAAAGGCTTCAAGAGCCTCGACCCGGCGGGGGGCCGCCATTGATTTGACAAGAAAAACGATGAGGAAAGTTACCCCTACACCAAGAACAATGATAATAGCCAGCGATATGGTCATATTTCCTGTTTCCCTATTAATGGTATATACTAAAAGTGCCGTTAATTTGTAGATTAATTGCTTTCTTTCGTCATGTCAAAGGGAAGAAGGCGGGGAGGAGATGTGCGTATGAAAACGGGCGCGGCGGGAAGAGGGCGGCTCTTCTTTACCGTTGTCTTTGCCGCCGCGTTCCTGTGCGCCGCGGGCGTGTACGGGCAGAGTAATTTTTCCCGGGGGGAAGAGCTTTTCATGCTGAACAAACCCGGCGAGGCGCTGGCGTTTCTTGAAAACGCCGTGGCCGACGATCCCGCGCATGTCAGGGCCTTTCTGTATCTGGGAATTGTCTATCAGCAGCTTGGCCGCGTTGACGAAGCCATTGCCGCTTACCGTAAAATACTTCCCAGAGGCGGCGGGGAAACCGCCCGCATTGCCTATAACCTTGGGAACGCGTATTATTCCAGGGGAAACATCGTTTTCGCGGACCAGTTTTATTCCCAGGCCATAGAGACCGATCCTGCCTGCGCCCCGGCGTACCTTAACAGGGCGAACGCCCGGGTAAAAAACGGCTCGCTCAGGGAAGCCCTTTCCGACTACGAAATGTACCTGACGCTGGAGCCCCGTTCCCCCAAACGGCCCCAGATTGAAAAACTTGCCGCCTTCATACGGGAGGAATTTGCCGCCGAAGAGCGCCGCCGGCTTCTGGCCGAAGAGGCGGCCCGCGCCGAGGCCGAACGGAAACAGCGGCTTCTGGAGGAAGTTTCCTCTTCGCTTCAGGCCGCGGCCGATGAAAGCAGGGGGCTTTCGGCCGGCGCCGAGGACGTTCAGGGCTATGAAGGGGAATTTGAACTTGAATAGGAATAGGAGAATTGCTGAATGAACAGAAGAACACTCTTGATTGCGGGTATTGCCGGCATTGTGCTTGTCGCGGTGCTTGCCGGGGCCGCCTTTTTGCTGCTCCGCAAGGGCGGCGGAAAAGAGTCCTCCGCCGTACTGACGCCGGATCGGGATGAAACGTCCAGGCGGAACATTCTTGACCTGGTCCGGGAATATATTGAACAGGGTGAATACCAGCGCGCGCTGGATCATCTGGACAATCTGCTTATCGCCGATTCGGGCGACGCGGAGGCCAGGGAACTGCGTGACGCGGCGCTGCGGGCCAGAGCCGCCGCTTCCGCCGCGGCGGAACAGGCTGCCGCGGAGCAGGCCGCCGCGCTTGCCGCGGGCGTTCTTGACGCCGGCCGTCGCGCCACGGTTTCGGACGCGGCCGCCCGCGAACGGGAGGAGCAGCTGCGCCGGCAGGAGGCCGAAGCCGCCGCCAGGGCCGCGGCCGACGCCGAACGGAAGGCCGCCGCAGATGCCGAAGCCGCCCGCCGCCGCGCCCAGGAGGAAGAACTTGCCAGGGCGTCCCGTGAACTGCAGGCCCGGATGCGGGCGGTAAACGACCTTGTGTCGCAGGGAAGGGAACGGCTTGCAAAGGACGATTTTGAAGGCGCGGCGGCGGCGTTTACCGACGCCCGTTCCCGTATGCCCGAAGGGGAGACCCGCTTTGAGGCCCAGAAGCTCGCCGACATGGCCGAAGGGTATTACGGCGCGTACGCCCGTAATCCCTCCGGAGAAAACGGCGCCCGGGCGGCCAGGGAAGCGACTTCTCTTGCCTCGGAGGCCGCAAGGAAAGATCCGGATCAGGCGCTGCCCCATTACACGCTGGGGAAACTCTACCGCGATCTTCACCAGTGGGACAACGCCGCCTCCGAACTCAAGGAAGCGGCGCGGCTCGAGCCGGATAACTACCTGTACTCTTTTGATCTGGGCCGGGTTTATTTTAGCGGCAGAAGGTATGCCGACGCCCGCCAGTCTTTTGAAACCGCCGTCCACCTTAACGCGGGCTTTGAACCGGCCTGGTACAATCTGGGCGGGACCCTCCGCGCCCTGGGCCGTCAGGACGAGGCCCTCGCGGCTTACCGCAGGGCCGTGGGGGTAAAGGCCGATTACGCGGTGGCCCACCGGGAAATAGGGCGCATCCTCATGCTCAAGGGGGACAACCGGGGCGCGGCCGAGGCGTTCACAAACGCCCTGCGGTACAGTCCCGGCGATATTGCCTCCCTGCGGGAACTGGGCGCGGCCCAGAGCGCCATGGGCAATTACGCCGCCGCCGAATCGTCTTTCAGCCGGGCCCTTGCCGCCTCTCCCAATGACGATCAGACCAATTACAACATGGCGGTGGTGAAGATAGCCCTTGACAAGGGGGAAGAAGCGGTCGCTTTTGCCCAAAAGGCCGCCGGGACCGTTCCGTCCAGCGAGGTCTACGCCTACACGCTGGGGCTTGCCCATGAAAACGCCGGCAGCCTCGACGGGGCGATCCTTGCCTACAAAACCGCCGCGTCCCTTGCGCCGCGCTATGTAAAGCCCCGTATCAACCTGGGCAGGCTCTACCTTGAAAACGGCCTTGCCGCCGACGCCCTCCGCTTTTTGGGCGAAGCCTACCGCGCGGAGAGCGGGAATTTCGAGGTCAACAACAACATGGGGGCGGCGTACGCCAAACAGGAAAACTGGATTTCCAGCGTGGAGCATTACGAAAAGGCGCTGGCGGTGGAACCGGGAAACCCGACGGTGCGGATGAATCTGGCGCGGGCCTACGCGGGCGCGGGGAATCTTGCCGCGGCCCGCGACGCCTACCGGGAGGTTCTGCGCGTCCAGGCCGACAACTGGGACGCGATCTTTGAATTGGGCAAGGTCTATACCGGCCTTGGCAATACCGGCGAGGCAAAGAAAAGCCTGGAAGATCTCGTAAGGCGCAATCCGTCCTATCCGGGCCGCCAGGAAGCCGAACGTATAGTGGCCGGCCTATGAGCGGTTCCCGTTTGCCTTCTCCCAGAGTGCAGAACACCGTCTTCGCGGTTATCCTTGTCGCGTTCCTTGTCATGGTGGTCCGTCTCTTCGCGCCGTTCTTTACCGTCTTCCTCTGGTCAACGCTGCTGTACGTTCTGTTGAGCCCGCTCCACCTGAGGGTAATACGCAAGATCGATTTTTCCACAAAAAAGGGAATGATACTCAAAAACGTATGGGCCGCGGTCTTTACCCTTGGAGCCATGATCATCATCCTTCTTCCCCTTCTCTTTATCGCTTCTCTTTTTTTCAGGCAGATTGTCGACCTCTTGCGCCGGGGCCGGGGGTTGTTTGACGGCGAGATGAATTTCCTTTCCGGCGTCACGGATAACATTGCCTCCTTTATACGGGATCTTACTTCGAATTATGTCGACATACCGGGCGAAGAACTGCGCCGCCGCCTCTTCGCGCTGATAAGCGGCAGCCTTCAGGGCCTTGTTTCCGCGGGCAGCGCGTTTGCCAAAAACGTGGGCAGATTTTTAATGAGCCTTGTGCTGACGCTCTTCTGCCTTTTTTTCTTTTTTGCCGACGGCCCCTACCTTGCCCGCCTCGTTCTTGGCGCGGTTCCCATAAAGACGGAATACATACGGACGCTGACGGGAAAATTCATGGAAATAACGCGGAATCTTTTTTTCGGTTATATCCTGGTTGCACTGGTGCAGGCGGCCGTAGCGTATATCATCTTCGTCATATTCCGCGTCGAAGGGGCGCTGGTCTTTGCCGTGATTACCTTTATCTGCGTGTTTATTCCCATGATAGGGGGCGGAATCGTGTGGCTTCCGCTGGGGCTCTTGCGGATCGCGAGGGGGGATATAGCCGGCGGCATTATTTTTCTTGCCGTCGCGGGAACGTTCATATCCCTTCTTGACAATGTCTTAAGGCCCTTCTTCCTTAAAGACAGGATACAGCTGCACCCGCTTGTCATTTTTTTCGCCATTATGGGAGGAGTGACCGTTTTCGGTTTTAACGGCCTTATCCTTGGGCCCATGTCGGTGATTCTTTTTCTAACCGTTTTGGATCTGTTTTTGAGGGAACATGAAATCGGCAGTGAATAGGCCGGCCGCGGCCGGCCCGCAGGGGCTTCTCCGTTTCGGCGGGCCCGGCCCTCGGGGGGAGGCGGAATGAACGCGATAATCACCGTAGTCGGAAACGACAAAGTAGGCATCATCGCCAGAGTCAGCGCGTTTCTGGCGGAGCGGAATATCAACATCGAAGACATCAGCCAGACGGTTCTTTCGGGGAATTTTGTCATGATGATGATGGTGGATCTTTCGGGAAGCTCGAACGCGCTTGAATCGGTCAAGAGAGAACTTGCCGAACTGGGAACGGCGATGAATGTTTCCATCAGCGTGATGCATGAAAGAGTTTTCAGCGCGATGCATAGGATATAATAAATTAATGCATTAATTTATTATATCCTTGGGGAGAAAAACGTTGTTTTTCTCCATGGTATACGCAAGGTGGAAAAAACGTTGTTTTTCTCCAGACGCGATGGACATCGAAATATGCAAGGATGAGGCATGCTGTTTACCCCTTTTGAGATAAAAGAAACCGTCGACATGTTCCTCAGATACAGGCTCGACATACGGGCCATTACTCTGGGCGTGTCCATCATGGACTGCGCTTCATCCTCCGGAGAAGAAACGAGGCGCAGGATAAGGGAAAAGCTGCTCCGCGTCGCCTCTCCTCTTGTAAGGGT
>JAISEB010000088.1 GCA_031264395.1 Treponema sp.
AGCAGCACGTCCACCTGGGCGGCGACACGGCCCCCTTCCCAGAACTTGTGCGGCCCGCCGTGGGTAAAGGTATACCCGATGGCCCTGAACTTTTCCCAGAGCTTCGCGGAAACCATTTCTTCCGCCCATTTGCCGAAGGCGTTGTTAAGCCCTCCTATGTTTTTGGACAGCTCCTTAATCTGCTTGTCGGTTTCCGCGGATAAGTCTTTGATCTGCTTACCGGTGTCCTTAATCTGCCTGTCGGTTTCCTGGAACATTGCCCAGACCTTTTCAAAAGTAAGTCCCGCGTACTCAGGCGGGAGAGAGGCGGCTTCATTTTGCCGGGCCATACAAACACCCCCAAGAAATAATCCCGTCATCAAAAGATGGCGCACTAATAGTTACGCGAGGCCGTTCCAAAACCGGCCGGGTTTTGGAACAATCCCACTTAACAAAGATAAAGTATGCATCACGGACAGTCAAGCGGCAGGATAAAACGTGCCGCCCGGACTATTCCCTTCCTGCCTTCCATCCGTTATACTGGATCTGTGACTATTTTTTCCTGGAATGTCAACGGTATACGGGCCGCGGAGAAGAAGGGCTTCGCAGGCTGGATCTCCGGCAGCGGGGCGGACCTGATCTGCCTGCAGGAGACCAAGGCCTCTCCCGGACAGCTTTCGGAAGAACTCATTGCCCCTCCGGCCGGGAAAAAGGGGAAGTACCTGAGTTTTTGGGCAAGCGCGAAAAGGCCCGGTTATTCGGGGGTCGCCGTTTACAGCAAGAAGCGGCCCCTTGACATAAGGCCTTTGGGCATAAAGGAATTTGACGATGAGGGAAGGGTGCTGCAGGCCGAATTCAGGGATTTTACCCTTATCTCCGCCTATTTTCCCAATTCACAGGACTTGGGCGCCAGACTGCCCTACAAACTTGACTTCTGCGCCGCCATTCTGGAACTCTGCGGCGGGTACGCCGCCCGGGGGCGGCACTTTGTGCTTTCCGGCGATTACAATATCGCCCATACTCCCATCGATCTTGCCCGGCCAAAGGAAAACGAGGGGAACGCCGGTTATCTGCCGGAGGAGCGCGCCTGGATGGACACGTTTACCGCGGCGGGCCATGTGGACACCTTCCGCCATTTTCATCCCGGAGAGCCGGGCCACTACAGCTGGTGGTCTTACCGGGGCGGCGCGCGGGAGCGTAATGTAGGGTGGCGGCTGGATTACCACTGCGTGGACGGCGCATTGCTGCCGAGGGTGCGTTCGTCGCGTATATGGAGCGGTATTGAAGGCTCCGATCATTGTCCTGTTGAACTGCAACTGGATCTGAAGCTGAAGCCTTAGGGCGGCGCGGGTTAACCTGTGAGTTACGGACAAACACCGGCTTGCGGCCGGTCCTGGCCGGATGCGGAAACGGAGGCGGGAATTACCGATGCGGCTTAAATACAACGCGCCTGTGGTGCTTACCTTTACCTTTTTGTGCGCCGCCGTGCTGATCCTTTCCCAGACGGCGCTGAGGGATCTTAACAAGACCTGGTTCATGGTTCCGGGGAGGGGCGGTTTTTACGCGGGAGATTTCCGCTCCTGGGTCACCGTGCTTACCCACGTAATGGGCCACGCCAGCTGGACCCACCTCCTTTCCAATTTCTCGTTTATTCTCCTTATAGGCCCCATCCTTGAAGAAAATTACGGATCGCCGGCCCTGCTTCTTATGATGGCGGTTACCGCCCTTGTTACGGGCCTTATCAACGCGTTTCTTTTCAGGGCCGGCCTTATGGGCGCGTCCGGGGTGGCCTTTATGATGATCCTCCTTATATCCTTTACGAATTTTTCCAGGGAAGAAATTCCCCTGACCTTTATTCTGGTGCTCGTTCTCTACCTGGGACGGGAACTGGTTAATTCATTCAGTTCCAACAACGTTTCCGAATTTGCCCATATCGCGGGCGGTTTCTGCGGATGCCTTTTCGGCTTTTTGCGGCCCGTCAAAAAAATAAAAAAAAGCAGATGACAGGGAATCTTCAAAAATCCCCTCCCCGTTGTTGTTCTCTTTTTTTTGTGTTACAGTAAAAATATGAAGAAGGAGTTTCTTCCCTACGATACGGTCCGCAACAACGCGCTGAAACTTGCGCACCGGATCTGCCGTGACAATTTTATTCCCGACGTGATCTACGTGTCCCTGCGCGGAGGCGCTTATCTGGGCAACGTGATAAGCGAATATTTCAAGGCGGTGCGGAAAGGCGGCCGGCCCGTTTATTACGCCGCGGTGGTCGCAAGGTCCTACTCGGGCGTCCTCAAATCGGAAGAGGTCAAGGTGGAAGGCTGGACCTATGCGCCTGATTATCTGCGCGTCGGGGACAAGGTGCTCCTTGTGGACGACATTTTCGATTCGGGGAAGACCGTCAACCATCTTGCGAAAATCATTCTGGAAAAGGGCATACCCCGGCAGGATCTCAAGGTTGCCGTTCACGATTACAAATATTTTTACGACAAAGAAGACCAGTACGCGGTACAGCCCGATTACTGGTGCCGGAAGCACGAACTTTCGGTAAAGGACGATGATGTCTGGATACACTATTTGAGTCACGAACTTGTGGGCTTGAGTCCCGGCGAACTGGAAGAGCACTACTACAGGCAGGACCCGGAACTGCGTGAACCGCTGGGCGGGTTCCTGGATTCCGGCGAAGGAATCAGGAGCGGCAATGAGGCCCGTCCTTAAAAATTTTCCGCGGGTAAAGCGGGCGGAAAAGGCGGAAGGGGGCTTCCGGCGTCAGGCCGGGGGAGGCCGCGGCCTTCCGCTTGTTGTATGTTCAGTCTTGTCCTCCCTGTCCGTTTTTTTCCCGCCCGGTCTTGCGGCGCAAAACCGTTTGGGGGCGGAGGGCATTGAAACCAACGCCAGGGAAGGACAGTTCGCCTGGAATCAGACGTTCTGGTTTTCCGTTCCCGCCGGGGAAAGGCTCCGCCTTCTCCTTGACGGCGCCGAGCGGTATGCAGGCGGAACTTCCGCTTCCCTTGAGCTGGGCGCGGAGAACGGAGAGGAGCGCCGCTTTCTTGTCACCGCCGAACGGCGTTCTCCGCCTCCCCTTGACAGCCTTCTTGAGACAAGAAATTTCAGCGTTACAATAGACAGGAAGCCTCCCCAGGCGTTTACGCGGGAAAACGGGGACGTCTTCTTCCGGGAAGAGGGAATTACCGTCGCGGCGCTGACCGAACTGGGAAACGAACTTGCCTATTTCCCCGATCTGTCGTCCGCCGTCCTTCCTCCCTTTCCCGTTAACGCCCTCCTGTGGGCATCGGACGCCGCGGGCAACACATCCGTTCCTGTTCCTTACACCTTTGATTTCCCCGGCGTGCGTGTGGAAAATCCCGTTCCCGGCGTCTGGGCAAATCCCCAGCGGCTCGTCATTTCAGGCGCGGGCGGCGGGGAGGTTTTCTGGACCGACGACGGGAGCGATCCGCTGGGGCCCGGCGGAAAACGCTACCGGGGCCCGGTGCTGATAGACCGCGCCGGCGGCGTTACCCTCCGCGTCGCTTCCCCGCGCTTTCCCTTTGAAAAAAGAATAGACTACAGCGTAACGGCGCGGCGGGCGGGCGGCGGGACGGAACGGATCTTCGCCCGGCTTCGTTCCCTTGAGGAAGCTGGAATCCGCGAGGCGGTTTCCCTTCCCGTTCCCCCGGATTTTCTCTGGTCCTCAGGCGGGACGCCCGATCAGATCCCTTCACAGCCCTTTGAAGGAGGGGCCTTTCCCCAGGCGGCGAAGGGCCCCGTCTTAAGGCCCCAGAGCGGGGCGTACAGAACGGCGGCCCTGCACCTTGCCGGGGAAGGGGGGATTATATGGCGTTTTGTGTTTACTCTTGACGGAAGCGGCGGGCCGCCTCCCCCGCAAAGGCCGCCCTTTGCCTCAAAAGGGGAACGCGTTCCCGTATATGCCGCCGTTGCGGGCGGCGGCATGGTTCCTGCTTCACAGGCCGGAAGCCCCCGTCTTGTCTACCACGGGCGCAGCCGCGCCGTCCTCTGGGACTCAGGCGTCCGTGTCCGCTATACATGGGATGAAGGGGAAGGCGAACCGTCCTGGTTTGACGCGGACGCCCCCGTGCCCGTGTCCCCAGAAGGGGGGAATCTCCGCTGGATTGTAGACAGAAACGGCGTCGCGGAGGGCCCCTTCCTCCTTGACTGCGAGGCGGTTCCCCGTGTGCCAGGCGGATACGGCCCGGACGGGGAGGGGAGCGGAGCCCCCGGCTGTTTTGCCTTCCGCCGTTATTCGCCCCGCAATGTTCTTCCGGGCGCAGGATACAGGGATCAATGGCAGCCCGCGTCGGGACTGTACGGCGCGGGAAACGCCTTTTCTTTTCCCCCTGTTGACGCCTGTGACGGGGAGGATCTCCAGTGGTGTTTTCTTACCGCGAAAGGGCCTCTTGAAATACGCCGCGCCGACCGTCTTGCCCCCCTTTCTCCCGGGCTGTCCGTGCCGGGCGGGTGGAGCAGGGAGCCTGTGCTCCTGCGGCCTGAAATACAGGACGAGGACGCGGACACCGTTGTCCGCATAAAGGCGCGCCTTGACTATGAGTCGGGAATAACCGAAACAAAGACCGGAACAGGCTCTCTTTTGCTGGGTTCCGAACGGCGGGAATACGCGGAAATATCCGCTGCCGCCTTTCTTGAAGATCCCGCGGGAAACCGGGGGCCCGCGGCGGTTTTCGATTTTATTATCGATCCCTTTTCGGTGTACCTTTCGGTACGGGGAACGGGGCGGCCGCCCGCGGAAAAGGAAACAGGCGGAAGGGACGCTCCCTTCCGTTCCCTGGAACGCGCCCTGGAATTTTCCCTTAAAGAAGGCCGGAAGCGGATCTGCGTTAACGGCAGCCTTCCCCTCACAAAAAGCGTCCTTGTAACAGGCGATCTTGTTATCGACGGATCGTTCGACGAAAACTGGCGGCGCGGCGGATCTTCTTCCGTTACGGTTTCTCCCGGCGCGTCCGTTACTGTACGCGGGGGACGCCTTGTTCTCCGGGGCCTTTTGGTGGAACGGCGGGAAGGCTCTTCCCCGCTCTTTACCGCCCTTGAAAGCGATCTTGAAATTGAGGAATCGGAAATTACCCACACGGGCCCCCTTGTCAGCGCATCCGGGGGCAGTTGCGTTTTCGGTAATGTCCGCGTACGTTCAATCGTCGCCGGGCAGACGCGGCTTTCCGTTCTTGACATACGCGGCGGCGGGCTCGCGGTTACGGGAAGCGTTTTCAGCGCCGAAGGAATGCACGGCCTCCTTCTTGACATGAACGGGGGAACCCTTGAGGTTCTGGACAGTTCTTTCGGCCTTGACGGCGGGCGGACCGGAACGCTTTTCAGGCTGAAGGGAGCCAGCGGCGATCTTCGCGGAATTTCCGCCGGCGTATCGGCCGCCGATTATTCGGCCGTTCTGGATCTTGAATCGTCGGCGCTTGTCATGGAAGGGGGAAGGATAGCCGCCGCCGCAAGGGACGCCGTTGCGGTGCTCGCGGACAATTCGGACTGTTTTTTTCTGCGGGCCGCCGTCGGCGTAAGGGGATCTTTTGTCGCGCGGGCCTTGGAAATACGGGGGAAGTTTCCCCGCGTAACCGAGTGCGGTTTTGTTTTTTCAGGCGCGGCAAAACGGGCCGAAGTATTTTCCGCCGGCAATTCACCTGACGGGCCGTTCCCCGAAGAGGGAACTATTGCTTCCAACGCGTTTCAGTCTTTTACCCATATTCTGGACGACGCGTATCCGGCGGAAAGCATCGCCGGTTTTAACCGCCGCTTTGCCCCTCCTTCGCGGCCAAACGCCGTCGTCGGGCATTCCCCGGGGGATCTCAGGTGATATGCGGAATCGACGAGGCGGGAAGGGGCCCCCTTGCCGGGCCCGTCGCCGCCGCGGCGGTGGCGCTGCCGGGGGACTTTCCCTTTGATATTCTTGACGATTCAAAAAAACTCGGCGCGAAAAGGCGGGAAGAGGCGCGTCTTGTCATCTGCCGCCAGGCCGCGGCCTGGGGCGTAGGCTGGGCTTCCGCCGCGGAAATCGACGAGCTTAACATCCTTAAGGCAAGCCTTCTTGCGATGAAGCGGGCCTACCAGGCAATGATCCTCAATTGGCGCTGCGCCCCGGAAGAACTTTCGGCTGTGGTAGACGGCCTTCATGTTCCCGCCCTTCCTGTTTCCTGTTCCGCCATGGTCAAGGCCGACGCCGCCGTTCCCGAAGTCATGGCCGCGTCCATTCTCGCGAAAACCGCCCGCGACAGGATGATGGAAAGGTACTCCTGGTTTTACCCCGAATACGGCTACGAACGGCACATGGGGTATCCCACAAAGGAACACCGCGCCCTCATCGCGCGGTACGGCCCTTCCCCCATACAGCGGGCAAGCTTCAGGGTAAGGTAAAGGCGGAAGGAAGGCCGTGTTTAACAGGGTCTCTTAAAACTTCAGTTTTTAGAAACACCTTTAGCTGCCGTTTTCTTGCCTTATTGGCTGTTTCTGAATCCGCTCGGAGAGGAGCCGGTTGTTTTTGTGAAGAACCTGGTAAAGGCGGAAGTGTCACGAAAGCCGAATTCCGCCGCGATGTTCCCGATGTTTTCCGATGAGGCGAGCAGCCTTTCCTTTGCGGCCTCTACCAGTACCTTCCGGTGAAGGGCGATGGGAGGAAGGCCGAAATATTCCTGGAATTTGTTTGAGATATAGGTGGGATTAAGCCTGTACTTTTTTGCAAGCTGTTTGAGGCTCATCTTCGCGTCGGGCCTGCCGGTAATGTCTTCAAGCATGTTGAAAAAATGCTGGGGAATCGATGTAGAAACGGCGCTCTTTTCCGAACTGATGAAATTTTCAAAAAGACAGGCAAGCACGTCAAGCGCGCGGGCCTTTTTAT
>JAISEB010000091.1 GCA_031264395.1 Treponema sp.
CGGAAAGACCCATCACCAGTCCCGCGCCTATCAATCCTAAATTCATATCTTTCTCCTCATCTTTGAAGTCGCCGGGGATTAGCCGGCGCGTCTCCTATCATTTTATACTATTCGCGGGAACGAATAGCGCGTTTCGCAAAGGGCTTGTACGGAGTACCCGCCCAGGTAAGCCCCACATGGCCCGAAAATTCCAGGGTATTGAGCCGGACGCCGTGAACCAGCACCGAAAGCACGTTAAGGACCAGGTTTAACCCGTGCCCGAAGACCAAAAGAACCACGGCAAGAACAAACACAATAAAATGAACCGCCACAGGGCCGGCTATACCGCCTATCTGGAGGGCCATGGTATCCACCGTATCGGCAATCGCCGCCCCCGCCAGGCCCACCGCCCAGAGCCTGATATAAGACATAATATCGGAAAAAACATTGGCAATGCCCAGGATCACCGAAATAATGTTTTTAAGGCTTTCCAGGATTGAGCGGCCTATGCTCCCCTCATAAGCGGCAAATACGAAGTTCAGGACAAAACCGCCGGCAAACGCGTAAACCGCCAGGGGATACATGGGCAGCTGCCGGGCCTCGTTGCTGGCGATAAGCGAAAGGATGATGAAGTACATGCCCCCCAGCATGGCCATGCTGCCGATATGCCCCAGCAGTTTCAGGGACGTATCGTGGATAATGGCGAGGACGTGCCCTATTGAAAGCTGCAACAGGGCCAGGGAGAAACAGAGGATCATCAGGTTCTGCTGAACAAGGGCTTTATCAATATCCGATCTGTCCGCCGTGACGTTTGAAATAAGGGGCAGCGATATGTTCCGCAAAACATCGGGAATCATGGAGGATTTAAGGCCGAACCAGGAACAGGTAAGAACCCCCCAGGTAAAGTTGGAAAAGCCCAAAAGGATGAGGAGCTTCAAGATAGGGGGAACGCCTTTTTTGGAGGTTTTGATTATGCCGGCGAAGGCGGCAAGCAGGATAATGGCCCCGTAGCCCGCGTCGCCGAATATCATCCCGAAGAAAATAACAAAGAAGAACAGGAAGAAGCCCGAAATGTCAATTTCATTGTAGCCCGGCGTAACCTCAAGGAAGTCCGTGAGGGGCCGTATCAGGCTTGCCAGCCTGTTGTTTTTCAGTTTGGTGGGAACCATGTCGTCCTCACCGGGGTCATCGGCGATAAGGGCCCAGCCGTTTTCCGCGGCGCCGCGTTTAAGGAGCCCCAGATCTTCGGCGGGAATAAAGCCGGCAAGCCAGGAAACGGTAAATTCCGCAAAGGGGAATTCGGGGGGAAGATCCCCCTCGTCATCAAGGGTATCCATACCGGCGCGGGCCGTCTCGAATTCCACCGATTGATCAAGGGAATGTTTTTCCGCCTCGACGGCGGGCCGGAAAGCGGCGAGGGCCGCAAATTCACCCTCAATGGCGGCGAGCCTTCCTGTTATATCCTTTGAAAGGGAATCGTTTTCGGAAAGAGAATGTTCGGGAAAGAGGAAGGGTGTTTCCCCGGGGATCTCCCCCCCCAGCGCCAGCGCATAGACGCCGGTCTTGTCTTCTCCAAGGACGATCACGGAGACTTCTTCCCCCAGGGAATCGTAGATCTTGCGGGGAAGCAGATACGGGACAAGAACAACACCCTCTCCGGCAAGGGCGGCAAAGGCGCGGGGGTCAAAATCGCCCCATTTTTCCACACGGCTGCGCTCCCTGGCAAGGGAGGCAAGCTCGTCTTGCAGGCGTTTGCGTTCGTCCCCCAGCTCGAGGATCTTCACGGCGGGATCTTCAAGGGCCGCCGCCGTTTCCCCGGACGGATCGTACGATCTGATGAGCGCAAGGGCGGCTTCGGTCCGGGAACGTTTTTCAAGAAGGCGGGTAAGCGCGGGGGAAGAAACGGTCTTCCCGCTCAAATGCAGCACGCCCAGGTCCCGGAGTTTTTCAAGCGACGCCTCCCTGTCCCGGTCCATGACCACAAGGGAGACCTTCTTCATGGGTACTATCATGCTTCGGCCCTCTCCATGCCGCGTTTGGCTATCTTGCCCCGGACAACCGCGGAGGTCTGCTGATCCCCAAGGTACACCTGAATTTTCTTGATGTTCCCCTTTGTCTCGGGGATCTTGATCTTCTCAAAGAGATTTACCCGCTGGGTGGTTATCCGCAGCTCCTGATCCAGCCGTTTCCGCTGTTCCTCCACGATCCGCGCTTCCAGATCGAGGAGCAGAACCTTCCGCATGCAATCGACGGCAAAGTCAAGCCACAGGGGAGTCTTCAAAAAATCGTAGGGGGCAACGGTAAATTCGGCGCCCTCGAAAATGGGGATGGCGACGCCGGCTATGTTCCCCTGGGAAGTCTTTAAGGATGAAATTTTCACGGTATCCGCCGTGAAGATCCCTTTTTCGCCGTAGACCGCTATCCACGCCCTGAACGATTCGTCAACGCGGCTCTTTTCGTCAAGAAGCTCCCTGATGCGGATCTCGGTGGTCCTGATTTCCGCCTGAAGCTGCTGCTTTTTGAGCATCAGCGTGGGAAGGTACCGCTCGAACATCTTGAGGGAATCTTTCTGTTTTTTAAGCTCGTTTTTGGTGAGCTTTATTTTTGCCATACCCTCTTAATCCTTCTTCGGCCAAAACTTCTCTATTAACTCCGTCCGCAGTCCCGTTTCCTCGGGGTTAAAACATCCGGCAAGAATTTCCCATCCCAGATCCAGGGCGCGTTCCAGGGGTATGTTCACCGACAGATCCATCATCTGCTTTTCAAACATGTCCCCGAATTTGAGGAGCTTGCCGTCCCAGGAAGTCATGATGAAGCCCATCGCCTTTTTTTCGAGGGTGTCCCTGTAGGCGGAATACAGCTTGATCATGCCGTCCATGAGGGCGCGGTGATCGGCGCGGGTCTTGCCGTTGACCTGCTGCTTGAGGCGGGACAGGGAGCCGAAGGGTTCTATGCGGCCGTTTTTGAGGTAATACTGCCCTTCGGTAATGTAGCCGGTGTTGTCGGGAACGGGGTGTGTCACGTCGTCGCCGGGCATTGTGGTAACGCCCAGAATCGTAATGGAACCGGCGGTGTCGAAGTCCACGGCCTTTTCATAGCGGCTGGCAAGCTGGCTGTAGAGGTCTCCGGGGTAGCCCCGGTTTGAAGGCACCTGCTCCTGTATAATGGAAATTTCCTTCATCGCGTCGGCAAAGTTTGTCATGTCCGTAAGGAGCACAAGGACATCCTTGCCCTGCAGGGCGAACTGCTCGGCCACAGCCAGGGACATGTCGGGGATCATGAGGCATTCCACGGTAGGATCGCTTGCCGTATGGACAAACATTACCGTGCGGGAAAGGGCGCCGCCTTCTTCAAGGGTATCCCTGAAAAAGAGGTAGTCGTCGTATTTAAGGCCCATGCCCCCCAGAATGATCACGTCAACTTCGGCCTGCATGGCGATGCGGGCCAAGAGTTCGTTGTAGGGCTCCCCGGATACCGAAAAGATCGGGAGTTTCTGCGAAACCACAAGGGTATTGAAAAGATCGATCATGGGAATGCCGGTGCGTATCATGCGCCGGGGAATAATGCGCTGGGCGGGATTGACCGAGGGGCCGCCTATGGGAATGGGGTTGTCATTGAGCGCGGGGCCCCTGTCGCGGGGGCTGCCCGAACCGGAAAACACCCTTCCCATGAGATTTTCCGAAAAGGGAACCTGCATGGAACGGCCCAGAAAACGGACCGTATCGCCGGTAGAAATGCCCCTGCCGCCCGCGAACACCTGAAGGGACACAAGGTCGTTTTCCAGGCGGTTTACCTCCGCAAGAGACGTGCCAAAGACCGTGTCTACCTCCGCAAGATCGCCGTAACGGATACCTTCGGCCCGGACGGTGATGACGCTTCCTGTAATCGATTCAATTTTGCTGTAAACCTTCTTCATTACTTGCCTCCCGCCCGCTCGGCCACCGCGTCTTTTAGTTCTTTTTCAAGGACGGTAAAACGTTCGCTCTTCCATTCCGAACCGTTATAATCGAGGAATTTCTGCCTGAGCCTGTTGAACCAGCTTCTGGCTTCGTTTTTATCGCCGAAGGTGAAGGACGCCGCGAGAATTTCAAGAATAATGGTGAAAATATGGTTTTGGCGCTCCGGGCTCACCGCGGCGTCAACCGCGTCAAAGGAATTCTGCTGAAAGTAAACCGAATCGAGGAAATCGCCTTTTAGATACACGATATAATCGTCAATGCTCGTCCCTTCTTCCCCGACAACCTTCATCATCTGTTCAACTTCGCCGCCCCGCCGCATGAAACCGTGGGCATAGGAGACCTTGTCGGCGGGGATGATGCCCCGGTACTTCGACCATGATTCAAGCGGATGAATGGCGGGGTATTTGCGGGCGTCCGAACGTTCGCGGGAAAGGCCGTGGAAGGCGCCGACAACCTTGAGGGTCGCCTGTGTCACCGGTTCCTCAAAGTTGCCGCCGGCCGGGCTGACGGTTCCCCCTATGGTAACGGAACCCGTGGAGCCGTCGTGGAGCCGTACAAGGCCCGCCCGTTCGTAAAAACTCGCGATGGTCGATTCAAGGTACGCGGGAAAGGCTTCCTCGCCGGGTATCTCTTCGAGGCGGCCGGACATTTCGCGCATGGCCTGCGCCCAGCGGCTTGTAGAATCGGCAAGAAGGAGGACGTTAAGCCCCATCTGCCGGTAATATTCCGCCAGCGTCACGGCGGTGTACACCGACGCCTCCCGGGCCGCGACCGGCATGGAAGACGTATTGCAGATGATAACGGTCCGTTCCATGAGGGAGCGGCCCGTCCGGGGATCAAGCAGTTCGGGAAATTCCTTGAGCGTCTCGACAACCTCGCCCGCCCGTTCGCCGCAGGCGGCAAGAACGACAATGTCCACGTCGGCGTGGCGGCTGGTGATCTGCTGCAGCACCGTTTTACCGGCCCCGAAAGGCCCGGGGATGCAGTAGGTGCCGCCCCGCGCCACGGGAAAAAACGTGTCGATAAGCCTGACCCGCGTTACCATGGGTTCCTCCGGCTTGAGCCTTTCCCCGTAACAGTCTATGGGCCGCTTGACAGGCCAGCGGAAGCTCATCGTCACGGGGATGCTGTTCCCCTTCTCGTCGGCAAGCTCCGCTATGGTTTCACGTATGGTATAGGAACCGGCTTCCTTGACCCAGGAAACCGTGTAGCTTCCGTAAAGGTTAAAGGGCACCATGATGCGGTGGGTAAACGCCCCCTCGGGAACCGTTCCCAGGGTGGCGGAACGCTCAACCCTGTCTCCGGCTTTGGCAACGGGGGTAAAATCCCAGTTCCTGTCGGCGGGCAGCGGATCGAGGTACACCCCCCGCTCCAGAAAATAGCCCGCCGCCTCGGCAAGTTTGGGCAGGGGATTCTGGAGGCCGTCGAACACCTGGCCAAGGAGCCCCGGACCAACCTCGACGGCAAGCATGTCGCCTGAATATTCAACTTCATCCCCAACGGTTATGCCCCGGGTAATCTCGAAAACCTGAAGCTGGGAAATGTCCCCCCTGATGCGGATAACCTCGCTCTTAAGCCGTTTACCGGCAACCTTGACGTAACCCACTTCGTTCATGGAAACGGCGCCGTCAAAACGGACGCTGACCATATTGCCGTTGACGGCTACTACAGTACCACTGGTTCCTGTCATTTCGCTTCTCCCATAATGGATGCGTACAGTGCTTTGTATTCACTGAAACCTTCCTCGGCCCTGAAACAGGCCCGCCTCTCCATGAGGAGAAGCTTGAGGAGGTAAGCATAAACGGTATTCACGCTGAAATACGAAAGTCCCTGAAATTCCTCTATGGCCTTCCAGCGCGAGCCGTCGAGGAAAATTTCCGCCTCAAGAGGGGAAGCCATGGCGGCTGCGGCTTTGGCCGCGGCGGCGGCCCCGGCGGGAAAATCGGGAACGGCGGCGGGCGCTTCACGCTTCATCTTCGCCGCCCGGTATTTGGCAAGGTTAAGCCGGAGGGCTTTTTCCCATTCGTTCCAGCTGGCAATAAAGGGACAGGAGCCCGCGGCGTTTTTGGCCCGCGGCGCTTCTTCCTCTTCGTCCTGAACCCAGGGATCAAGGGCCACGCAGGGAAGCGGCGCGGCGTCGGCGGCGGAAAGGCCCCCCCGGCAGAGTTCCCTGAAATGCCGCGAACTCATGGGCGGCGCTTCCCCGTAGGTAAGGGCGGGAAGCTGCGCCACGAGGAAATAATAAGCCATCGGCTACCCCCGCGCCGCGTCTTTAAGTATCCCGGCAAGCCGGGGATTAAGGTAGGCGGAAAGGAGTTCCGATACCGCTTCGGCCGAAAAATCGTAATAGGCGGAACCGTCTTTGTCCGCGATACGGAAACCGGCGGCAAGATTGCGGTCCGACTTCAGATCGACGCCCCCCTTAAGTTCGGCGGCAAGCAGGCCTGTAAAATACGGCTCAAGTTTGCCGAATTCCCCTTCCGGAAGGATCACGTCAAAGGCGGCGGAACCGGAATTCGCGGCCCAGGATTTGACAAGGCCGGGAAGCACCGCTTTAAGGACATCTTCCCCATAGGAAGCGGCCGTCTCCCTGGAGACGATCTTGTCCAGCAGCGCCTGGATTTCACCCTTGAAAGCCAGGACCAGGTTCCGGGAAGCCTGTTCCAGGGCCGCCATTCCCGCCCTTTCGAAGCGCTCCGCGTCGGCTTTTGCCCCCTCGACAATAGCCTGGGCCTCCTTTTTGGCGGCTTCCACGACGCGCTTTGCCTCGGTTTCGGCCTCCGAGGCAAGCCGGGCCGCTTCCCGCGAAGCGGTTTCTATACCGTCCCTTTTTATCTTATCGATAAGTTCCTGAAGCTGGATGTCCATGGTCTCCTCTTTTGCCGCTATTCCGGCATCTCTAAAATATATGTAAGGATTTTCCGTATTTTCCGCGTGATAATCCCGTTTACCGCCTCGGGATCTTCCCATTCCCTGGCCTTGTCAAGAAGCGTCTTTTCCGTATGACGGGCAAGCGTATATACATCGGGAAAATCGCCGCCTGTAATACCGTCAAGCACGGAAACAAGGGATTTAAGGCCCGATATTTCACGGGCAAGAAGGGCGGAGTTCTCGTTAAAGACATAGTTGGTGATCTCATTTTTTGAAAGACGATCCGCAAGAATCACCGAAAGGTGTTCCAGCCCCTCGCCGCTGTCCTCCAGTTCGGCCCGCATGAACGTCATAAAGAGTCTGCGCTGCCCCATGTTCTCCCCTTTGCCCCAAATCCCCTGCTCCGCAGCGAACCAAAGGCTCGCGTTTTGGAACAGGCTCTTCCATATCTTCTATATATTATAATACTTCAAGCCGCCGTTTCAAATTTTTCGCGGCTAAAGCAATTGGACACAAAACCGGTTTTTTACCAGTCGAAGGCAAAAACGGCCTTTTCGTGATAATCCTTTCCGGGGCCAAAGACCGCCGGGGGAAATTCGGGCCGGTTGGGCGTATCGGGAAAATGCTGCGTTTCAAGGCAGAATCCGGCGTGTTTGTTGTACACCGAACCGGCCTTTCCCGCGATTCCGTCAAGAAAATTGCCCGTGTAGAACTGAACCCCCGGCTGGGTGGCAAAAACCCGCATAACGCGGCCCGAACCGGGCTCAAAAACTTCCGCGCAGGGCCTTAACGCGCCTTTTTCCCCGTCAAGGACAAAACAGTGATCATAGCCCCCGCCCGCGGCCATGTAATCCTTTTGAATGCTTTTGCGGGTTCTGAAATCGAAAGGGGTATTTTCCACCGGAACAAGCTTTCCCGTGGGAATAAGGTTCTTGTCAACTTCCACGCGGGAAGAGGCGTAAAGGACAACTTCATGGGAAAGAATGTCCCCGCTTCCTTCGCCCGAAAGGTTAAAATAACTGTGATTGGTAAGGTTGACAGGCGTGGGAGCGTCCGAGGAAGCCTCGTAATTGACGATGATCTCGTTGGATTTGGCAAGACCGTAGCTGACGGCCGCCTTGAGGTTTCCCGGGTACCCTTCCTCCCCGTCGGGACTTTCCAGCTCGAAACGGACAAAAACGCCGTCTTTTTCTTCGTAACATTCGGTCTTCCAGCAGCGCTTGTCAAAACCGCGCCTGCCGCCGTGCAGGGAATGCTGCCCGTCGTTTTGGTACAGCGTATAGGCCCGGCCGTCCAGCGTAAAACAGGCGTTTCCGATACGGTTGCCGAATCGCCCTATGGTGGCGCCCAGATAGGGCTTGTTGCCGGTATACGAAGCGAAACCGGAATAACCCAAAAGGATATCCGCGGCGGGCCCCTTTCCCGAAGGCACTATGAGGGAAGTCCAAACCGCCCCGTAACTCGACAGGGAAAGGCTGAGATCACCCGCCTTCAGGGTGTAAAGGTACACCTTTTTCCCATTGGAAAGGATTCCGAAGGTCTTTCTGCTTATTTTCATGATACCTCCCGCCATCCGCGATATTAATGAGCCGGTTCCGCAACCCGGTATTTCAGAACCGCCCCTGTTGTCTCCAAATCATACCACAGGAAGAAAAAAAAGTCCATTGGACGGGTGAAAACGGGCAGGGCAATTCGGGATTTAACCGCAACGAACCTCCGGTTCGCCCTCACATGCAAGAAGATACAAAATGCAAGAATTTAACCACAACGAACCTCCGGTTCGCCCTCGCGGACAGAACGGACAAAGCCGGTATGACAGTATGTTTTGAAGAAAAAATTTACCGCAAGGTCGAAAAAGTCGAAGAAGGAAGAGAAAAAAATACAAAACGCAAGAATTTAACCGCAACGAACCTCCGGTTCGCCCTCATGGACAGAACCGGACTTTCAGTTTCAAATATATATTTTGTCCGTGTTGGTCCGTGTCGTCCGTGGTTATTTTGAATTCGGAATTACTGGAAAACGGCTGTGCGGGGGCTTTCAGGACGACAGTTTTTTGAAGAGCGCGTCAAAAAGCCTGTCCCGGTGTATGTGGTACACATAGCGGTAAAAATGACGGGTAGGATCAAAACTCCAGCGGTGGTCATATTCGGGAACGGGGCTGTGCTCGAGGCGGTCAAGCATATA
>JAISEB010000119.1 GCA_031264395.1 Treponema sp.
CGGGGAACTTCTTTGTCATCAAGGCTGTGGGCGCCGCGGCCGAAAAAGGGGCGAGCCTTGAGGAACTGGTTGAACTGGGCAAGAAGGTAGTCGGCCGGACGCGCAGCATGGGACTAGCGCTGAGCTCCTGTGTTCCCCCCGCCAAGGGGACGCCCATTTTTGAAATCGGCCCTGACGAGATGGAAGTCGGCATCGGCATCCACGGGGAGCCCGGCCGCCGCCGGGAAAAGATCAAGAGCGCGAAAGACATAGTGGAAGAGGTGTTTACGGCCATCTACAACGACATTCCCTACGAGAAGGGAGACAAAGTCGCGGTGATGGTTAACGGCCTTGGCGGTACTCCCATCAGCGAACTCTACCTTCTCTACAGGGAAGCCGCGAAGAAATGCGAAGAAAAAGGACTCGTCATAGCGAAAAATTATGTGGGGAACTACTGTACTTCCCTGGAGATGGCGGGATTCTCTCTGACTCTGGTGAAACTGGACGGCGAAATTGAATCTCTCCTTAACGCCCCGGCGGAGATTCCGATCCGGGTGTTTTAACCGCTTGCCGGCCGCGCGGCCGGAATTTAAAACCGGAACAAAAAGGAGCAAGAATTATGAACCGGGATTACCGCAACATGACGCCGGATAAACTCTTTATCAGATCACGGAAACCTTTTCCCGATCGTTTCAAGGACAAGGTCGCGATTGTAACCGGCGGCAGCACGGGCATCGGGAAGGGTATAGTGCTGGAACTGTGCCGGGAAGGCGCGAAGGTCGCCTTTACCGGCAGAACCGGGGCTACGGGAAAAGAAACCGAGGACGAACTCAAAAAAGCCGGGTACGAGGCATGTTTCATTGCCGGAGACATGATCAAGGAAGCTTTTTGCAAAGAAGCTGTGGCCAGGACGGTCGAAAAATGGGGCAAAATCAATTACCTCGTTAACAACGCTTTTCGGTTTATTGACAAGGCCAAGGACGCTACGGAGCAGGACTGGTATAACGTATTTTTCACGGGGCCTGTGGCATACGCCCGGATGATAGCCAACTGTACGCCTTATATGATAAAAGAAGGCGGCGGCGCGATCGTAAACATTTCCAGCATATCCGCCCACATCGCCCAGCCGGGCCGGTGGACCTATAATGCCGCCAAGGGGGCGGTGCATATGCTCAATATGTGCGCGGCCATTGATCTGGCGCAGTACAATATCCGGGTAAACGAAGTGAGTCCCGGTACGATCTGGACACGGGAGACCCTGCGGGGCGTCTGGGAGGCCAGTCCCGACGGCAGGGAGGCGTTTTTCAGGGAAATGAACCGCCGCCAGATGATGCAGCGCTGCGGCGAGCCGGTCGAGACCGCCGGGGCGGTGCTGTATCTCCTGTCGGATGACGCAACCTTCACCACCGGCCACGAACTGATGGTAGACGGCGGGTTTATTAATATGGGGCAGCAGGGCGTCAAGGAAACCGCACTCGTTCAGGATGCGGAAAATATGCCTAAAAAATGAAAAGGCGGGTAAATTGAAAATAACAATTCTTGGCGCGGGCGCCATGGGCTGCATGATGGCGGGTTTTTTGGTTAAACGTCATGATGTCATTCTGGTGGATGTATGGAAAGAACACATAGAGGCGATCAATGACAAAGGGCTTTGCATCCGTTTTCAGGGTGAAGAAACGGTTGTGCATCCCAAGGCGACGACCGATCCTGACCAGGCAAAAGGCGCGGATCTGGTAATCGTATTCGTCAAATCCATACAGACTGCCGGTGCCCTCGAAAAGAACAAGGCCGTCCTGGGCGGCGGAACTTTAGTCCTGTCCCTTCAGAATGGATACGGAAACGATCAGGACATTCTGAAATTCGCGCCGAAAAATAACGTCATTATGGGCACTACCGACAGAGCGGCTTCGGTGCTGGGTCCCGGTCTTGTCAATAACAGCGGCGGGCGGTATATCCACATAGGGCCTCTTGGCGAAGACATGTCCGGCGCCGGGAAAATCGCCGCCGCTTTCAGGGAATGCGGTCTTGATACGGACGTATATGACGCCAAACATGTAAACGAGATGATATGGGACAAGCTGATAATCAATTGTGCAAATAACGCTCTTGTAGCTCTGCTTGATATCAATACTCCGCAGCTTTTACAGGAGCACCTGTCGGATTCATTTAAAATGCTCCTCGGCGAATCGGTAAAGGTGTCCAGAGCCTGCGGCCTTCCTTTTGAAGAGGGCGTTTATGTGGAAAAAAATATCGCCCTGTTAAAATCGCTTTCCAAAGAAGCCCGCACTTCAATGTGGCAGGATGTTAATAAAAAAAGACGAACCGAAATAGACCGGATGAACGGAGCGATAGTACGGCTTGGGCGCGAAAAAGGCGTTCCGACGCCCTGCAGCGAGCTTGTGGTTCATCTGATACACGCAATCGAGAATAAATACGTTTAATCAGGGAGGATGTGATGATGAATGACGTTGAAGTGTTCTATGAATCAAAAGACCTTGTCGGGGAGGGGCCGGCCTGGAATCCGGAAACCGGAAAATTGTACTGGGTGGATATTTCCGGTAAACGGATACACGTTTTCGATCCGGTTACAAAGAAGGACGATCCCATACCGGCGGAAGATCTTGTAGCGGCCATAGCCTTCGATAAATCGGGAAATATCATAGCCGCGTTGTCGAACAGGCTGGTTCGGATTAATCCGGAGACAAAGGTTTCTTCGCCGCTGTTAACCATCGATTCCATTCCCCCGAATACCCGCATCAACGACGGCAAATGCGACGCCGCGGGCAGATTCTGGCTGGGAACCATGGACCTTGCGGAAAAAGAAAAGACAGGCTGCCTTTACAGCGTTTCGCCGGATCTTGCATGCAAAAAAATGCTGGACGGCCTTGTTATCGGCAACGGAATGGCCTGGACGGATGATAACAAAACGATGTACTACATTGATTCGCCGACTCTTGAAGTCTGGTCTTTCGATTTTGATCTTGCCGGGGGCGAACTGAGTAACAGGAAAACCGCGATAAAATATGAAAGCGGAGAAGGCATGCCCGACGGGATGACCATCGACCGTGAAGGCATGCTCTGGATCGCTCAATTCCGGGGCGCGAAGATTTCCCGCTGGAATCCCCGTACCGGAAAACGGTTGGCCCAATACCCGATGCCGACATACAATATCACCAGCTGCTGTTTCGGCGGAAAGAACTTTGACGACGTGTACGTTACTTCCGCCAATGTTTTGATGGATGGCGCTACAGACGCCCAGCGCGTTTCCGCCGGAGCGGTGTTTCATTTTAAACCCGGCTTCTCGGGAAAAGAAGCAAATAAATTCGGAGGCTGACATGAACAATTTCCAGTTTTTCAATCCAACCAGAATCGTTTTCGGGAAAAACGCGGTTGACCAGCTTGCGGAACAGCTTGGGAAACATTCCGGCGGAAAGATATTGTTTCATTACGGGTCGAATTCGATTAAAAAATCCGGCCTCTATGATAAAATCATCAAAATACTGAAAGACGCTTCCATCGAATATGTTGAACTGGGCGGTGTACAGCCGAATCCCCGGCTTTCCCTTGTGTACAAGGGAATAGAAATTTGCAAAAAGGAAAACTGTTCCTTTATTCTGGCCGCCGGAGGCGGAAGCGTTATTGATTCCGCCAAGGGCATAGCCGCCGGCGTATTCGCTTCCGGTGATATATGGAGCTATTATCTCGATTTCTTCAAGCCCATACCCCAGGCTTTGCCGATAGGCGTCATATTGACCATTCCCGCGGCAGGATCAGAATCCTCCCCCAGTTCCGTAGTGACCAATGAGGACGGCGGTTACAAACGGGACATTTGGAGCGAAGCGATAATACCGAAGTTCGCTTTAATGGATCCCGAGATAACCTTTACGCTGCCGCCGTATCAGACGGCCTGCGGCGTCGCGGATATTCTGGCGCACTTGATGGAACGTTATTTTTCCAATACCGAGCATGTGGATCTGGGCGACAGGCTGAGCGAAGGGACGATGCGTTCTTTGCTGGTAAACGGGCCCATCGTCATGAAGGAGCCGGAGAATTACGCCGCCAGGGCGGAGGTGATGTGGGCGGGCACTATCGCCAACACCGGCCTTTTGGGCAAAGGCAGGGAGGAAGACTGGGCAAGCCATAAAATCGAACACGAGCTTTCGGGGATTTATGATATTGCCCACGGCGCCGGCCTTGCCGTTATTTTCCCGGCGTGGATGAAGTACGTTTACAAGGTGAATAAAAACAAGTTTTTGCAGTTTGCGGTGCGCGTGTTTGACGTGGATATGGAATTTTCGGATATTGACGCCATAATCAACTGCATGATTCAAAAGCTTGAATGTTTTTTCAAATCCCTGGGGCTTCCGGTCAGGCTTTCGGAAATGAATATTGATTCGTCCAGGCTGCATGAAATGGCGCAAAAATGCTTTGCGCATTCCGATAAAATGGGCGGTTTTATGAAGCTGAACGCCGGGGATGTGGAAAAGATCTATAGACTGGCGCTGTAAAACTGAACGAAATGGTTCAAACTCTAATAACACAGAAGGAGCTGTTATGGCAAAGAAGAAAAATCTGATAGATTTTACCGGCATGAAAAAGAAGGGCGAACAGGTAACCTGGATAACGGCGTATGATTTTCCGACGGCGTCTTTCGCCGTAGCGGCGGGACTGGATATGATTCTCGTGGGCGACTCGCTCGGCATGGTTGTGCTCGGCTACAGCGGCACCAACCCGGTGACAATGGAAGACTGCATTTCCCATTGCCAGGCGGTCAAGAGGGGCGCGCCGAATACCTGGATTGTAGGCGACATGCCCTTTGGTTCCTACCAGGCTTCCGACGAAGACGCGGTGCGTAACGCCTGCCGGTTTTTAAAGGAAGCCCAGACGGACTGCGTCAAGCTTGAAGGCGGGGTGCGCGTGCAAAGCCGGATCAAAGCCATAGCGGACGCGGGGATTCCGGTTATTGGCCACATAGGGCTTACGCCCCAGAGTTCCGGGCAACTGGGCGGTTTCAAGGCCCAGGGACGCACGGTTGCCAACGCCCGGGCCCTTATTGCGGACGCCCTTGCGGTTCAGAACGCCGGGGCCTATTCAATATTGATAGAGGCGGTGCCCCCCGAAGTGACGGCTTTTCTCTGCGGGCTCTTGACCATTCCGGTGTACAGCATAGGCGCGGGGCCTGCCGACGGGCAGCTTATAATCTGCGGGGACATGCTCGGTATGTTCCAGGCTTTCACGCCGAAGTTTGTAAAAAAATACGCCAATGTTGCGGAGGTCGAAATTGACGCGATGAAACACTATGTGGAAGACGTGCGCGGTAAAGTTTTTCCTTCTGACGAATATGTGTATCATATAAGCGATCCGGTGGAAGATTTTGAGAAACTGTTCAGGGAATATACAAAATAAATGAAAACCGATATTGAAATCGCCCAGGCCGCGGAGATGCGGCCTGTTTCCGAGATCGCCTCCGCTCTTGGCCTGACGGAAGCCGCGCTGGAACCTTACGGGCATTACAAGGCGAAGGTCGATGTAACAAAACTGCCCCAGGCCGGAAAAGAGTCCGGCAAGCTGATTCTGGTAACGGCCATCACGCCGACCCCCGCCGGCGAGGGAAAGACCACGACTACGGTGGGCCTTGGAGACGCCATGCGGCGGCTGGGGCGGAAAGCCATGATCTGCCTGCGGGAACCTTCTCTTGGGCCGGTTTTCGGCGTAAAAGGCGGAGCGGCGGGGGGCGGTTACGCGCAGGTCATTCCGATGGAAGACATCAATCTGCACTTTACCGGGGATTTCCACGCCATAGGGGCGGCGAACAATCTGCTCGCCGCCATGCTGGACAACCATATTTATCAGGGTAACGCTCTGGGCCTCGACACGCGGCGGATTGCCTGGCGGCGCTGCGTGGACATGAACGACCGGCAGCTTCGCTTTATAACCGACGGTCTGGGCGGGCGGGCGAACGGGGTGCCCCGGGAAGACGGATTTGATATTACCGTAGCCTCTGAGGTGATGGCCATACTGTGTCTGTCCGGGGACATCGCGGATCTTAAAGAACGTCTGTCCCGTATCATCGTCGGCTGGACCCGTGACGAAGTTCCGGTGACGGCGGGACAGCTTGGGGCTCATGGCGCCATGGCGGCGCTGCTGAAAGACGCGATGAAGCCGAATCTTGTCCAGACCATGGAACACACGCCGGCGTTTATCCATGGCGGCCCTTTCGCGAACATTGCCCATGGGTGTAACAGCGTCGCCGCTACAAAGACCGCGCTGCAACTGGCGGACTATGTAATAACCGAAGCGGGGTTCGGCGCGGATCTTGGGGCGGAAAAATTTTTGGACATCAAATGCCGGCAGGCGGGATTGTGGCCTTCCGCCGCGGTTATCGTCGCCACCGTCCGGGCGCTTAAGATGCACGGAGGACTGGCGAAGGCGGATCTTGGCAGGAAGGATCTGGACGCCCTGGCAAAAGGGCTGCCGAATTTATTGAAGCATATTGAAAATGTCACGAAGGTTTTCGGCGTTCCCGCGGTAGTGGCGATAAACCGTTTCCCCGCGGATGACGAAGAGGAATTGGAGCTGATACGGAACCGCTGCAGGGAACTTGGCGCAGAGGCGGCTCTTTCCGAAGTGTGGGCCCGCGGCGGGTCAGGCGGCGAGGAGCTTGCCGGAAAGGTGCTGGCGACAGCCGACCGCGCCGGCGGCGGGGCGCCCCGCTTTGTCTATGCCGAAAGCGACAGTCTGCGGAAGAAGATCGAGTCTGTGGCGGTGAAGATCTATGGCGCCGATGGAGTTGTTTTCGCTCCCGGGGCGGCGAAAGAGATGGATCGCCTTGAAAGGCTCGGTTTTGGCGGCTTGCCGGTATGTATGGCGAAGACCCAATATTCCCTGTCCGACGATCCTGCGAAGCTGGGGCGGCCCGAGGGGTTCAGCATTACGGTACGCAGCGTCCGGGTATCCGCCGGCGCGGGTTTTGTCGCGGCCCTTACCGGGGACATAATGACCATGCCCGGCCTGCCCAAGTCGCCCGCGGCGGAACGGATCGATATCGGCCCGGATGGAAAAATATCGGGATTATTCTGACGGCGGACAAGCACAATGGGCTTGTTTAGTAACCCCGTTGATTACGGAAGTACGGATTGGCGGATAAATCGGAGGCGCTTAAATGGGTATGACGTTAAAAAGAAAATTAAAAGAAGGGAAATCGGTTCTTGGAACCATGTTGTATTTGACAAGCGATCCCAATATTGTCTGGATACTCAAGAACTGCGGTTTTGATTACATTTTTATCGACTGCGAGCACGGCGTGTTTACGTACAAAGACGTATCGGGCCTTGTTTCCCTCTGCCGCGCTTTGGATTTGGGAACCATTGTCCGCGTTCCCCAGCCGGATCGTCAAAGCGTCCAGAAATTCAGCGACATGGGAATTGACGGCATCATGCTGCCTATGGTTGAAACCAGGGAACAGGCGGAGCAGGCGGCGGGATACGCCCGCTACACTCCCCGGGGCAGCCGCGGGATGTGCCTCGGCCCCATTGTAGATTATAAAACGGGAATGGAACTGGCTGAAGTGATAAAGGAAATTAACGACGAGTTCATTATCATTACCCAGATTGAAACCCGCAAAGGCGTTGAAAACATTGACGAGATTATGAGCGTCGAAGGCGTTGACGCGGTGTTTTTCGGCGTATATGACATGTCGGTGAGCTACGGCAAGCCGGGGAGGATCTACGATCCTGTTTTCCGTGACATTATTGTTAAAGTACTCAAGTCGGCAAAGGCCCATGGAAAGATTCTGGGCCATCATTTCTTCGGCGACGAGGATCTGGAATGGGGGCTTGCCCAGGGAATAAAACTGGCCGCATGGCATACGGATGTTTCCGCCTTGCAGGCTTTTTATTCAAGTACCGTGGCGCGGATCAAAAAACTGCCCGGATATATTGTATAGCTTCTAGTTGGCAAAACGCGGGGCGTGCTGTGAAAAATCTTTTAATAACCGGGTGGGTTCCCGAATATATGCTGGCGCCGCACCGGAATTATTTCAACATTACTTCGCCGGATGAGAAAAAAGAAAATTTTTCGATGGATGAAGTAAAAAAAATAATAAACGGCAACGACGCGATTTTTACCTATTCCGCTTTCCCCTTCCGGAAGGAGCTTGTTGATTTCGCGGGATCAATAAAAATAGCCGCCAACAACGGCGTCGGGTATGACAATATTGACGCCCCTTATTGTACGAAAAAGGGCATTTTCGTGCTCAATACGCCGAAATCCGTCTGCGAGCCGACGGCGGAATTTTCCATCGCCCTGACGCTGGCCATTACCAGGGGCGTGTTTATGTATGACCGGGATCTCCGCAAGAAGCGGAAATGCGTTTCGGTGCAGTTTTTTGACCGCGACATCATTCTGATGGGAAAAACCCTCGGCATTCTGGGCTACGGCCGCATCGGTCAGGCGGTGGGAAGAAAGGCCCGGGGTCTCGGATTGAAGGTGATTTATTACGATCCCGTTCGCAGGACGCCGGAACAGGAAATGGAGCAGGGTGTGGCCTACGCGGATTTTGAGGAGCTGATCAAAACGGCCGATGTCATAAGCTGTCACATGCCCTATACTCCGGAAAACCGGCATATCATCAATATCGAAACTTTCAGGAAGATGAAGCGGACAGCCTACTTTGTCAACGTCGCGCGAGGGCCCATTATGTGTGAAAAGGATCTTGTTGAGGCGCTTGAAACCGGGCTGATACGCGGCGCCGCGACTGATGTATTTGAGTTTGAACCTGACGTGTCCAAAGAACTCGCCGCTATTGAAAATGTGATCATAACGCCTCATATCGCGAGTATGGCGATGGAGGTGCGGCGCAACATGGTGGACGAAATCATCGGCGGCATGAAAGACATTTTTGAAGGCATGCGGCCGCCGAATGTGGTGAATAAAGAATTGTGGGAACCTCTGGAAACTCCGGTTGGGTTTCCAGAAAATACGCAGCCTGATTAAAAACCGGCAAGGGACCCGGCGGGCCGGTATACGGGGGCTGTCCGGGAAGTAAACCTGGACAGCCCCTGTTCATTTGTTAATTTTTTATGGAATATAATCTTCCGGGAAATTCAACTGCAGTTTGGCAAAGAAATCGTCTATAACAAGCCGGGCGTCAATGTCGGTATAAATTTTGATCGCCCTGTTCGTTGGGGTTGGAATATAGTACATGTCTTTGGTGAAGAGCGGGGCGGGCGCCCACTGGAATCCGAATCCCATGGGATTAAGCATTACGGCAATAGTCGGGGTGTCTCCCAGATTCCAGCTTTCGCCGTAGGGCCATTCCGGGGATTCTACATGGGCGTGATTAAAATCGTTGACCTGCTTGAAAAGATACCAGCCTACTTTTCCCCGGCGTGAAACTTTCAGTTCAAGTTCCGCAAGGCTCACGTTAACCCGGCGGAAGCTGCCTTCGGTAATCATGGACAGGTCCACATCGGATTTCATCATGACGTTTGCGGCGTTAATGTCGTTGCTTGCATTGAATTCCCATCCGCCCTGGGGATACCAGGCGCCGCCGAGCCACACTACATGCAGCCTTTTTGTGATTTCAGGTTTCAGCAGTATGGCCGACGCCAGATCCGTTACCGGCCCCCACAGAAGAACATACAGGGGCGAAGGATCGTCCTTCATCGCTTCCCGGATAATAAGATCGCTGCCCTCCGAAGGTATGGGCGTTTTTTCATCGGGAATTGCCTTTTCCGCTCCTTTGAAAACAGGAATCTTGTCCGTAAGGTTCATATACTCCATGTACAGTTTGGCTTCATTGTAGCTGCGCATCATGGAATCCTGATGCGTCCTGGCGCCGAAATGGGCGCCTATTACGCCGGCAATTTTAAATTTGGGCGTCATAATCGCGTGAACAAGGGCAAAGGGATCATCCGCTTCGCACTTCAAGTCGGTATCAATGACAAGACGGACTTTTCTGTACTCCGGTACCTCATACGAGTAATTATGCGGATATTGTTTCATCCTGCTACCTCAAAAAAATAATTTAAACCGTCCATACGGACAGGCTGTTTGCATTTTCAGGACCTGGATCTCTTTTGGACAATGCCGAACGGCCGCCAAACAAGTCTATTATGCCATCGGAACGCGTCGTGGTCAATGGCGCTTCCTGTGAAATTTAGTAAAATGTCCTTAAAAATTTAGTAATCTGAAAAACAAACATTCTAAAATAAAATAAATATTTTAATGAAATCACGAAAAAACTTGACAAAAGGCCAATGTAAGGTTTATTTTGGTAAGCGCGGCAGTATGGAGAAAACAACCGGTAAAATTTAATTACGGAGCGAATTGGCTTGTTAATATAAGGAGGTTTTTTTATGGATGTGCTTTCACTTGAGCAGGTTGAATTAATCGTAAAAACAATGGCGGATACGGCGATTAAAAACGAGGCGTATTTTTCCGAGCTTGACGGCGTCATGGGGGACGCGGATTTCGGCGTTTCACTGGCCGGCGGTTTCAGGGCCGTCTTAAAGGGATGGGACGGGTTTGACCATTCCAATATCGGAGGGCTGCTGCTCAATGTGGCCAGCGCCATTACCGGAAATACCGGCGGCTGTTCAGGCCCTGTCTGGGGCACACTGTTTATGCGGACCGGGATGGCCTTTAAGGGAAAAACGGAAGTAACCATTGAAGAAATTGTTTCGGCCCTCAGAAGCGCCATTGAGGGCATTTCAAAACGCGGCGGCGCTGTTCTTGGCGACAAGACCCTGCTGGATGCCCTTGACGCCATTGCCGGGGAGCTTGAGGCGAACAAAGACGCCCCTCTCTCTGAAGCCATGAGGAAAGCGTCGGATGCCGCGGTCAAAATGCGCGAAACCACAAAGGACTGGATTGCCAAACGCGGGCGTCAATCCTTTACCGGCGAACGCAGCATAGGCAGCTATGATCCGGGAATCGTGGCCGTTGGGGATATGACGGTAGCAATCGTAAAAGCTCTCATAGAACATACAGGAGGAGTAAAGTAATGAAAAAATTCATGAATGATCCCGCCAACTTTGTAAAAGAAATGATCGAAGGCGTTTATCTTGCGAACAGGGATAAACTCAAGTGGGTCCCACAGTACAATATACTGTACCGTTCGGATATGCCGAAGGACAAGGTGCTGATTATGCAGGGTTCCGGTTCAGGACACGAACCGGCGCATATCATGTGCGTAGGCAAAGGTTTTCTTGACGCC
>JAISEB010000121.1 GCA_031264395.1 Treponema sp.
TAAAATATTATCAAAAATATGTACAGTAATATTAATATACATATACCTAAAAAATAAAACGGTGAAGAATATAGCGGTTTTAACTTACATCTATTCATAATTAATTGTATTCGTCCCTCGCCATCTCCGCCCCCCGCCTGTAAATCGCGTTTATTCGGCGCGAGAGAACTTGCGGGCCGGGCATAACGGCTGCTAATTTTCGGTTCGTATCCAGGTTTCGCCGCCGCCCGAAAAGGAACGGTTTGAATCTACCCGGTAGGTAAAGGCTCCGCCTTCCACGTATAGTACAAGCGTTTCCCCGTTTATCCGGAATACGCCGCTGCCGGTTTCTCCCCTGCTGTTCCGGTAGGTCACTCTGTCCTGACCTGAAAACCGGAGTTCCGCGGCGGCTCCCGACAAGCGGTATGTTCCGTTTGAAAAAACGGCCGGGGCCGTATTCGCCCGTTTTTCTATCAGGGCCGCTATGCCCCCTCTTTCAGCAAAGCCGCCATTCTGGGTGTCCGGAATTGGCGCGTTGTTTGGCGCGTCATTTGACACGTCATCGGCGCCGTGTTCCCTGAGGTAGTTGTAAATGCCGGCGGAGGCGTTTTCAAGCGCGAGCGAAGACGCCGTGTGGCCGTTGTGCGCGCGGAAATTGACATTTGCGCCGTGTTCGACGAGCAGTTTGACGGTATCGAAATCGTTCCATTTTGCCGCGTGCATCAGCGCCGACATGCCGTCGGAATACGGCTTCCCCGCCGGATAGCGGTAATCAACGCCGGCGCCCCTGCCGGCAAATTCCCTGACCAGATTCCACCGCTTCTTTTCCGCCGCCGCAAGCAGAATTTCCCCGTTGGGATTTATTCCGTCGTTCAGTATAAAGGTGATAACGTCATCTGTGTGGGATTTTGCGATTGCGTCGTACAGATCGTATTGAACGGCGCAGATATTGTGCTGCCGCAGCAGATTAAGAAAGTTAAGCGTATCGCCGTTCCGGGTATAGGTCAGCACAAATCCGTAGATCAGCCTTTTTTCGTTTAATGGTATTGAGCCTGAGTTTTTCTCCAGTATTTGCCCGGCTTTTTCCGCGTCATTTTTCACCAGAGCGTTGACCAGATCCCACTTATAGTCATCCGCGTACAGCAATGACGCCAGCAGCAGCGCCCCAAGAAGACACGGATATTTTTTGCGCATCATTGCCTTTTATATGAACGCGTTTTTGCCGGTTTTGTCAATTACGGCCCTTGTCCCTGTTCTTGATAACTTCCGCACAGGAGGATACACTATTCCCATGAGCAATTATCCTGGTACCATGCGGGCCCTGGTAGTATACGGCAAAGACGACTACCGTTTTGAAAAGTCGTATCCGTCCCCGGAATGCACGGATGACGATGTTATTATCAAAGTCGAAGCCTGCGGGATCTGCGCCGGGGATCTTAAATGCCGGCACGGGGTTCCGGCCTTCTGGGGCGACGGCAGGGAGGCAGGTTATGTGCGTCCCCCCTTTATTCCCGGTCATGAATTCCTTGGAACCGTCGTTGAAACCGGGAAAAACGTTACGGATCATAAACCGGGTGAAAGGGTAACGGCGGATCAAATAATCCCCTGCGGCGAATGCCGTTTCTGCAAAACGGGAAAATACTGGATGTGCCAGCCGCATAACGTGTACGGTTTCCGCAGCGCCTTTAACGGCGGCATGGCGGAGTATGTACGGTACCCCAAAAACGCGATAATCCACAGGGTCCCCGGCGGCATGCCCCTTAAAGACGCCCTGCTCATAGAGCCCTACTCCTGTTCAAAACACGCGGTTGACCGGGGCGAAATTCAGTGCGACGACATTGTGGTAATATCCGGGGCGGGAACTTTGGGGCTGGGCATGGTGAATCACGCCGCCCTTAAAAATCCCGCGGCGCTCATTTCCCTTGACATGAAGGACGAACGCCTTGAAAAGGCCCGCGAATTCGGGGCGACCCATGCCTTTAATCCTTCAAAGGTTGATGTTCACAAGGAAATCATGGAGATGACTTCCGGCTACGGCTGTGATGTGTATATCGAAGCGACGGGGCATCCTTCCAGCGTCATTCAGGGCCTCCGCATGATACGCAAACTCGGCCGTTTTGTCGAGTTCAGCGTCTTTGGCGAAAATACCACCGTTGACTGGACAATAATAGGGGACTCAAAAGAGCTTGACATACACGGCGTGTCCCTTAGCCCCTATTGTTTCCCTTTCGTCATCGAAAATATCGCGAAGGGAAAACTCAAAACCGCGGGTGTTGTCAACAACATTTTCAAGCTCGAAGAATGGGAAAAAGCCTTTGAATACGCCTCGGGCGCATACGGTGATTTCAAGGTTGCCGTCGCGCCGTAGAGGGGAAGCCGGTTATGATGTATGACCTTTCGCCATGGCAGTGGGTCGCCGTTGGATGCGCCGGTCTGTGCATAGGGTTTTCCAAAACGGGGATGAGCGGCGTCGCCACCGTGATCGTTCCCGTAATGGCCCTGATTTTTGGGGCAAAAGAGTCAACCGGGGTGATTCTTCCCATGCTCTGTTTTGGGGATGTTCTTGCGGTGATCTGGTACCGGAGGAACGCGGACTGGAAACACATCGTCCGCCTGCTCCCCTGGGCCCTGGCGGGTTTTGCCGCCGCCCTGGCGGTTGACCGTTTTGTTCCCGGAAGGTTTTTCAAGATCCTCATCGCAATCTGCATCATCGGAGGGCTTGCGGTAATGTTCTGGAACGACCTGCGGGCCGTGAAGGGGACGGCCAAACCGGTTCCCTCGGCCTGGTGGTTTGCCGCCGTTTTTGGCATACTGGGCGGCTTTTCCACCATGATAGGAAACGCCGCCGGCCCCATTATGTCGGTTTTTCTTCTTTCCATGCGGCTCCCCAAGAAATCATTTGTCGGAACCGGCGCGTGGTTTTATCTTCTGGTGAATTTCCTTAAACTGCCTATACAGCATTTTGCTTGGCGTAACATTACCCCCGTGGGCCTTGTTCTTGACGCGATGATGATTCCCGTTATTGTTATTGGGGCTGTTTTGGGGATTTTGCTGGTAAAGACCATCTCCGAAAAACATTACCGCATCCTGATTTACGCGCTTACCATACTTTCCGCTGTTTTGCTCTTCATATAGAAGCTTCCGGATGTTTCCAAAACCGGCGGCTGTGGTTCTTTGGGCTCCGTATTCGGCCTGTTTGGGCGGGTATGAGGCCGGAATTCCCCAATTTGATGTATTTTTCCTGTTTTTTGATCCGAATTTTGCGGAAATTTGCTGATTTTCCTTGACCTTGAGCCCCGGTTTAATTATTTTTTTATTAAAACCAGATACAGGAAATTTTCATGTCAAAACATCATACCCAGCATGGGCGTCATAGCGGAACGCCGGATCAAAAGGTTGAAAATGCCGCTCCGGCGCCGGACACGGCGGAAAACGGCGCGGCCGCCGGCAGTCCGTCCGGTTCAGGGGTAAAAGATCCGCAGACGAGCGGGGAAAACGCGGCCGGTTCCGTTCATCCTGACGATAGCGCGGCCGTGTTTTCGGCGGAGGAACGCATTGCCGCGCTGGAGGCGGAGCTTGCCGGAGCACGGGATCAAATTCTCCGCAAAACGGCCGATTTTGAAAATTTCCGCAAGCGGATGAACCGGGAAAAGCAGGACGCCATAGAATTCGCCAACCAGAGCCTTTTGCTGGACATTATTCCCGTTATTGACGATTTTGAACGGGCCCTGAAATCGGCCGGGAGTTCCAGGGATTTTACCAGCCTTTATGAAGGCATAGACATGATAGAAAAGCGCCTTTCCTCCCAGCTGGAAAGCAAATGGGGCCTCAAGCGCTTTAGTTCCGAAGGGGAGCCCTTTGATCCCAACCGGCATGAGGCTATTATGATGGAAAAAACGGCCGGTATAGCGGAGCCTGTAGTCGGGGAAGACTTTCTTAAGGGATATGTTCTTAAAGACAGGGTGATACGGAACGCCAAAGTAAAGGTGCTTATGCCGGAATCAGGCGCGGAATCCGGCCAGGCGGCGGAAGACAGGGACGGGGCCGCGCCGGCGGGCTCCGCGGATTCTGCGGCGGCGGAAGGGGGACAGGAAAGATGAGCGGGCGCACTTCCATCCGCCTCCTATTTTTTGGTATATTGGTATGTAATGTGTATTGGAGCGTATAAATCAATAAACGGAAAGGAGCACATATAAAATGAGCAAGATAATAGGCATAGACCTTGGCACAACCAATTCCTGCGTAGCCGTTCTGGAAGGCGGCGAGCCGGTAGTTATTCAGAATTCCGAAGGCGGCAGAACGACCCCTTCGATTGTCGGTTTTACCAGCAAGGGCGACCGTGTTGTCGGCCAGCCGGCCAAAAACCAGATGATCACCAATCCTGAAAACACCGTTTATTCGATAAAACGTTTCATGGGCCGCCGTTACTCGGAGGTCAGCAACGAGATGAGGCGGGTCCCTTACCACGTGGTGGAACAGGGCGACGATGTACGGGTTGATATTGAAGGGAAGAAATATTCCCCCCAGGAAATTTCCGCCTTTGTGCTTCAAAAGATGAAGCAGACCGCCGAGGATTACCTTGGTGAAACGGTCACCGAGGCGGTGATCACCGTCCCTGCCTACTTCAACGACGCCCAGAGGCAGGCCACCAAGGACGCGGGGAAGATCGCAGGGCTTGAAGTCAAGCGTATCATCAACGAGCCGACGGCGGCTTCGCTCGCGTTCGGCTTCAACAAGGATCAGAAAAAGGAAAAGACCATCGCCGTTTATGACCTGGGCGGCGGCACGTTTGATATTTCCATTCTGGAACTGGGCGAAGGCGTCTTTGAGGTAAAATCCACCAACGGCGATACCCACCTGGGCGGGGACGATTTCGATCTTAAAATTCTTGAATGGCTTATTGTGGAATTCAAAAAGGATTCGGGGATCGATCTGGGGCAGGACCGTATGGCGTTGCAGCGGCTCCGCGAGGCGGCTGAAAAGGCCAAGATAGAGCTTTCCGCCATGCAGACAACGGAAATCAATCTGCCGTTCATTACCGCCGATCAGTCGGGCCCCAAGCACCTGCAAAAGAGCCTTACCAGAGCCAAATTTGAACAGATGGCTCAGGATCTCCTGGAACGGTCCAAGGAGCCGTGCATCAAGGCGCTGAAGGACGCGGGTCTTGACGCCTCAAAAATCGATGAGGTGATCCTCGTCGGCGGTTCAACCCGCATTCCCGCGGTACAGCAGATCGTCAAGGATCTTTTCAAGAAAGAGCCCAACAGGGGCGTCAACCCCGATGAGGCGGTCGCCATAGGCGCGGCCATTCAGGGCGGCATACTGGGCGGGGACGTTAACGACGTGCTGCTTCTTGACGTAACGCCCCTTTCCCTGGGTATAGAAACACTGGGCGGGGTGATGACCCGGCTTATTCCCCGGAATACCACCATTCCCACCCGGAAGAGCCAGATTTTCTCCACTGCCGCCGACGGCCAGACCGCCGTTTCCATACAGGTGCTTCAGGGAGAACGGGAAATGGCAAACCAGAACCGTACCCTGGGCCGTTTTGATCTTGTCGGCATACCGCCGGCGCCACGCGGCATTCCGCAGATCGAAGTTACCTTTGACATAGACGCGAACGGCATTGTGCATGTGTCCGCCAAGGATCTTGGAACCGGCAAGGAACAGAAAATACGCATTGAAAGTTCTTCCGGGCTTAATGATCAGGACATTGATCGCATGGTAAAAGAGGCGGAGCTTCACGCCGAAGAAGACAAGAAGGAAAGGGAAAAGGCCGAAGTCCGCAACGAGGCGGACAGCATGGTCTACAGTACCGAAAAGAACATCAAGGATCTTGGAGACAAGGTCAACGCCGAAGACAAGGCCAAGGCGGAAGAAGCCATTGCCGCCCTGCGCCGCGCCCTCGAAGGCGGCGATATATCCGACATTAAAGAAAAGACCGAAGCGCTGCGGCAAGTATCTTACAAAATCGCCGAGGAAATTTACAAGACCCAGCAGCAGGGACAGGGCGGGCCCGGCCCGGAGGGAGCGGGTCCCGGCGCGGGGGGAGCCGCTCCGGGCGGCGGCGAAAGCAACACCAAGAGCGCCGAAGACGCGGACTATGAGGTTGTGGACGACAAATGAGCCTCCGCGCGGCAAGCGTGAACCTGTGGTTCGGCGTGGTATCTCAAGCATTGCAGTAGAAAGAGGGTGTTGTGGCCAAACGGGACTATTACGAGGTTTTGGGAGTACAAAAAAACGCCTCAACAGAAGATTTAAAGAAGGCGTACCGCAAGCTGGCCCTCCAGTACCATCCGGACAAGAACCCGGGGAACAAGGCGGCGGAAGAGAAATTCAAAGAGGCTGCCGAAGCCTACGAAATTCTCTCTGATGATCAAAAGCGGCAAACCTACGATCAGTTCGGCTTTGCCGGAGTCGAAGGCATGGCCGGAGGCCAGCAGGATTATTCGCAGGTTTTCCGGGGCTTCGAGGACATATTCGGGGATTTTTCGGGGATCTTTGACACCTTCTTTGGCGGAGGCGGCAGACGGCAAGGCGGCGGCGGAGGGGTGCGCCAGGGCGCCAATCTCCGCTATGACATAGAAATTCCTTTCAAAGACGCGGTCTTCGGGACCAAGGTTGAAATTCAGTACTCCCGCAATGAATCCTGTACAGCCTGTAAAGGTTCCGGGGCGGCAAACGGTTCCGGCAAAAAGACCTGTCCTACCTGTCAGGGTTCGGGCCAGGTACGGCACAGCCAGGGTTTCTTTTCCGTGGCGTCTACCTGTCCCAGCTGCGGCGGCGAAGGTTACATCATCGAACATCCCTGCAGGGAATGCGGCGGATCGGGAACCATAAAAAAGCGGCAGAAGATCATGGTAACCATTCCGGCGGGCGTGGAAAACGGCAAGCGGGTGGTTATTCCCCGGCAGGGTGACGCGGGTCCCAACGGAGGGCCTTCGGGGGATCTGTACGTGTACATACGGGTCAAAGGCCACGAGTATTTTGAACGCCAGGATCTGGATTTGTACTGTGTGGTGCCCATCTCCATTACCCAGGCCAGCCTTGGCGCGGATATCCATGTAAGTACCCTGGACGGCAAAACCATCAAGGTGAAAGTTCCTCCGGGCATACAGAGCGGCAAAATGCTCCGCATCCGGGACGAGGGAGTTCCCGCAGGCGGGCGGAGGGGAAACCTGTACATCAAACTAATGGTCCAGATTCCCGTCCGCCTCAGCAAGCGGGGCCGGGAACTCATGGAAGCGCTTTCCCGGTCCGAAGGGGAAAACGAATCCCCCAAACCCATACCGCTTTCGGAACTGTCCGACTGATAAAAATTCCAGGGAAGCGCCGGTTCATTTTATAATGCGTTAATCGGGAGAATCCTAATGAAGAAATTGTCCAGAAACGGCGAAAACATTCATTTTTACGTGGACGCGAAGATAGCGCCCCGTCTCAGGGTGTTGCCGGGGGAATCTTTCAGCCTTGAGACCGTTCGGGCGGACAATATGTTCCTGAATCAGGATAATCCCGTGTTCAGGGATCATGACGAGGTCATGCAGACTCTGGCGAACCCTGTTACCGGCCCGGTGTATGTCGAGGGGGCGGAGCCGGGGGACAGGCTGGCGGTAACCATTGAGGATATACGCCTGGGCGATTCGGGGAACCTGGGCTACTACACCTACGTTCCCGGCCAGGGCCTTTTTGCCAACCCCTTTGTCCCGGAGGCATACCCCCCGGACACCCGGTTCTGCGAGGTCTCCGGGGAGACCTTGGGGCTCAAAACAGGCTCGCGGGAGCTGAAAATCCCCACCCGGCCCTTTATCGGAACCATCTGTGTCGCCATGAAGGACAAGGTAACCCTCTCTTTTGAGGCAAACAAGGAAATGGCGGGCAACATGGACTGCCCCAACATACAAAAGGGAACCACCGTCGTCCTCCCCGTCAATGTTCCCGGCGCGCTGCTCTCCCTTGGGGACCTCCACGCCAAGCAGGGGGACGGGGAGCTTCTGGGCTGCGCCGTTGAGGCCGACGGCGTCGTCACCCTCTCCACCAGCCTGATTAAAAAAGGCGACCCCCGGTGGTTCGACTGGCCCCAGGCCGACGGCAACGGGCGCGTCGGTTCCATTTGTACGGTTCAAAACGACATCGAAGCCGCCGTCAGGGGCGCCGTGTATGATGTCATCAAAAGGATAGAAACCGATAAGGGCGTCCCCTTTATGGACGCCTATATGCTGGCGGGCCAGTGCGTACAGATTCAAAT
>JAISEB010000182.1 GCA_031264395.1 Treponema sp.
CCTTGCCGTTTACCGGCCTTCCCGTTATACTTGTTCTATCGTAGAGGAGGCATTATGACCGCCGTTAAAGCCTATTATGACGGAAAAGTCTTTATTCCCCTGACGCCCATAAAAGCCGCCAGGAACCAGGCTGCCATAGTAACCGTTCTTGATGAAACCACCGAAACAAACGGCAGCAGGGATTACCTGCAATTTGCAGGATCCCTTTCCGATGAAGACTACCGGGAAATTACCGCCATACTTGTAACGACGGAAAAGGTCGACGAAAATGAATGGTAGTCTTATAGATACCAATGTTATTATAAAAATGCTCCACAATGAACCGGAAGCCGTCACTTTGCTGCAAGAAGTTGAAGCCTCCTATTGGTTTACCGGTAGTCAGCTTTGACAGGCATTTTTCTTATATAAGCCAGATACAAGTAATCTCCGGGTAAATTGAATGCACCCGGCCTCCAGGGGATCATGTCGGAACTGCTGGGGAAATGAGTTCCAAAAAAAAAGGCCGGCTTCAAACCAGAGGTTCGGCGCCGGCCCATGCCCCTTGAGGCATATCGAAAATATAGTGATTTGGGAGGGGAACTATATCTCCGACAGTTATAGTATCGGTATTTTTTACGTTTTTTTTAAAAAAAATCAAAAAATTCCGCAAAAAAGAAGCCGTTTTTCCCCGGAAACGGGTTTTAGGCCTCTTGTAACGGGCGTTTCATTCGAAAGTCCGGTTTAATACCGCGCGGAGGCTCATTCTTCGCTGACCGCGAGATCCACCGTAAGAGACGCACGGTAGGTTTTTCCCCGCTGAACCGTCAGGGTTTTGATGATGGTGTAATCGCTGACCTGAAACCGGATCTCGTGAACGCCCGGCTCCACCGGCAGGGGATCGCCTCCGGCCGTTACGGGAACGTTGTCCAGGAAGATCCGGGCGTCTCTTGGCCCTTCAAAGAGGATCAGCGGCGCGGGGTCCCTTAGTTCCACGGTCAGATCCAGGACCCTGGCTCTTTCTATCATGAAGCGGCGGTTTTCGTTGCGGTAATCGTCGGAAAGAACGGAGAGGTAATGTTCCCCTTCCTTGAGGATCTGTTCCCCGGAAACCTCTTCCAGAAGGATGTCGTCGACAAGAACGGTAAAGGGTTTTCCGGCAAGCTGTTCGGGATAGCGGAACGTGAACCTTACCGCGCCTTCGTCGCTTACAATGGGCTTTACGGAAAGCTGGAAGGACATGTTTTCCACTTCACTGCTCAGGCCCTTGATCACAGGAAGGAGCCGGAAGAGCAGGGGAAACGACCCGTCCGGCAGCACTTCCTGAATGACCGTGCTGTACGGGGAATTCCTGAGGCCGTGGGAATGCCGGACGGGGATCTGGTACACGGACTGCAGCTTGTTCGGCAAGAGTTCAAAGTAGACGCGGCGGGCCTCAAGATCCGCGGCGGCCGTTTTTTTATCCGCGTCGGCCATGTCGGCGTACAGGGCAAGGCCGAGGCTGCCCCAGTACGAAAGCCAGTTCCTCGGGGCGGAAAGCTCCACCTGTACGCCTTTGCAGAACCGGAAGCCTTCACCCGCGTCAATGAAGACGGCGCCATTGTAACCTATGGCAAGGGAAACACCGGCCGGGTTATGCGGCGAAACTTCAACCGCGCCCGCGACGGAGGTTCTAAAGGATTCTCCCCATCCCCCAAAAGGGGCAGAGGCAAGAAAACAATACAGCAGCAGCAGCTTTTTGAATTTCACGCTCATTCCCGTATCCGCAGTATTCCGCTTTATATTAGAGTTGTTCAATAACTTCAGTTATTGAACAACTTCCGCTAAAAACACCCTCTCAGGGACCCGGCGTTTTGAAAAGGTACTTTCCCGGATCTTCCGTTTTACCGTTCCGCCTAAGCTCAAAATGAAGATGGGGTCCTGTCGACTGGCCTGTGGATCCTACCTTACCTATAAGGCTACCCGATAACACTTCCCTTCGCAAGGCCGTTTCAACAAGGGAAAGGTGCCCGTAAAGGCTGGCCCATACTTCCCCGTGTTTTATGATGACGTATTTTCCGTATACCGGATCTTCCCCCGTTTCCGTCACGACGCCGGCCGCGGCGGCAAAGACATCCGTTCCGGCGGGCGCGGCAAGGTCAAGCCCCCCGTGCATGCCCGCGCTGCCCGTGACAGGATTCCGCCGGGGGCCGTAGCCGCTTGTGATCCTGAAATTCTTGAGGGGAAAGCGGAATCCCGGATTGAGGAAGAAGATACGCTCCGTGGCGCTGAAATCGCCGCCGGGAAAAAACCGGAAACGTTCGCCCCCTATGACAAGTTCAACCGGATCGCCTTCTCCCGCCCGGGCCGAAGCGGCAAGGCGCTCCAGTTCCGAACGGGGCTCCTCCGGCAGGAAAATACCCGGTACGGAGGGGAGGATCAGCGCCTCTCCGGCGGCAAGGCCGGGAGAGCTCAGGCGGTTAAGGCTTGCCAGCGCCGCGTAGGGGAGAGTGAGCCGGGCGGCAATGTCAAAGAGGTCTTCCCCTTCGCGGGGCCGGTAACGGTACACCGTAAGGGACCCGGCAATATCCGCGGCCGTTTCCCCCCGTCCCCGGGTAAAGAGCCGCCGCCGGGACATTTCCACGTCTTCAAGGAACTGCCGGAAGAACACGTCGCCGTTGTCCAGCCTGGCGATGAGGGGATAGTCCCTGCCCTTTCCGGCCCTTCCCCCTTCTTCTCCTCCCGCAAGAGACACGAGGCAGGTTAAAAAAAAGGCAAGGGGTATGCCCTTGCCTGTCTTTTTCACGCGAAAGCCCCGTTCATCCGGCGGAAATGGCCTCTACCGGGCAGACCCCGGCGCAGGCGCCGCAGTCCTGGCATTTGGCGGGATCTATCCAGCGGTGGTTGTCTTTTTCCGAGATAGCCTCCACCGGACATTCACTGTCACAGGAACCGCAGTTAATGCACTCGTCACTTACTTTGTATGCCATGGTATACCTCTCTCTGGTTATTATGGTACACTAAGGATACACTATTATTACCCTGAATGCAAGGGGAAAAGGCAGAGGTATGGTTATTGCCGCGCTTCTTTTTGCGTGCGTTCTTTTGGCGATCATCGTTTATTGCGGTTTCTCAAAGAAGAGTTCCCCCCGGGTGCGCATCGCCGCCTTTGTCTCCCTGTTTCTTATTCTTGCCTCCGTCGTAGTATGCCTGGTGTTTATCTCGGGCGTTTTTATCGCGGTGGATTCGGACGGGCCTTTTTCCGGGGAGCTCTACGAGGGCGGGGATGCCGCGGCGGCGGGGGAAGTTCCGTTTTTTGTTGTCTTCGCCCTTTTCTTTCTGGCGCTTCTTGTGCTTATTATTGTTGCCTTTATCAGGGAAAGGCAAAGGGCAAAGAGGGAAAAAGGTTCCCTCGCCGCCTGACAAAAGGAGGCCGTGCGTGCAGGTATCCGTCAGAAAAACCCTTCCCCAGGATCTTCCCCATTTTTACGACATCTGTCTCAGGACCGGCGACAACGGAAAAGACGCGTCGGCCTTTTTTTACGATCCCTGGCTTCTGGGGCAGTACTACGCCGCTCCCTATGTGTTCTTTCCCGGCGCGCTGTGTTTTACCGCCGAAGACGGCGGAATTCCCCGGGGCTATATTGTTTCGGTTCCCTGTACCCCGGCTTTTGACGAATGGATGGAAAACGTGTGGCTTCCGCCCCTCCGCCTCCGGTATCCTTCGCCGTTTCCGGAAGACAGGGCGCGTTCTCCCTACGAGGCGAGGATCGCCTCTCTTCTGCACCTTCCCCACCCTTCCCGGCCCGAGCCCCCCTGGCGCGCCGGGTATCCCGCCCATCTTCATATTGATCTGCTCCCCGAAATACAGGGGAAGGGCTGCGGGCGGCGTCTCATGGAGGGCCTCTGCGGCGCCCTGCGGGAAGCCTCCGTTCCGGGGGTTCATCTGGGAGTTTCCCGCCTTAATACGGGGGCCGTCGCGTTTTACGGCAGGATGGGTTTTTCGCGGATTGAGGAAGACGAGGGCGGGTATACGATGGTTCTGAAACTGCAGGGGCCGCGGCCCTGAGCCCCGGAGGCATAAACAAAGAGGCCGCGCGCAAAGGAGACGCATGATGATCTTTTCGGTTTGCATTGACGCGGTTTTTCGCGGCGTGGATCAGGGGGAGGCCCTGGAAAAAGTCGCGGAAGCCGGATTCGGCGAATATGAATTCTGGTCCTGGTGGGACAGGGACATTGACGCCCTTGCCGCGCGGGCCGCTTCCCTTTCCCTTTCCTGCAGGGCGCTGTGCACCAGGTTCAGGAGCCTTGTCGATCCTGGGGAACGGGACGCGTATCTTGAGGGTCTTGAGGAGACCGTTGCCGCGGCGAAAAAACTCGGCGCGCGTTTCATCATATCCCAGACGGGAAGCGACACGGGAGCGCCTTTTTCCGTTCAGCACCGCTCGGCGGTAGAGGGCCTCAAGGCGGCTTCTTCCCTTCTCCGGGGAAAAGGGATAACCCTTTTGGTTGAACCGCTTAACCGGCGCGTCGATCACCCCGGAGTGTGGCTTGAATCCTCGGACGAGGGGTTAAGGCTCGTTGACGAGACGGGAAGCGATTGCGTGAGGCTCCTCTTCGATCTGTACCACCAGCAGATAAGTGAAGGCGATCTTGAGCGGCGCGTCAGGGCCGGCGTGGATCGCATAGGCCATTTTCACTGCGCGGGAATTTCCGGCCGCCATGAACTTGAAAAGGGCGAACTTGATTACCTCTGGATCTTTGAGCTTGCCCGCGGCTTGGGATACGGCGGAGCTTTCGGGCTTGAATACTTTCCGCTTGAAGATCCTCTCGCGGGCTTAAGGCGCGTAAAGGAACAATACGGGACCCTTTGAGGCGCTTACAAAATAAAGTTGTTCAATAACTGGAGTTGTTGAACAACGTCCGCTTACAAATGCCAACAGTGGAACCGGCTCTTTTTTAACCGTTTTTTAATAATTCTTTCATTCTTCCCTAACAGCCTCCCGGTACAGTGACGCCATCTGATACCCAAGGAGTAGGATCGTGAAAAAAATCCCTATCGTTTTTCTCTTGGCGTCCGTGTTTCTTGGCCCCGTTTTTGCCGGGCCGGGAAAAGATCAGGGCGGAACCGCGGGTCCCGCGCCCTATACCATAACGGTGGCGGGCTCCACGTCGGTGAGCCCCCTCATGGAACTTCTGACGGCCGAGTATAAAAAACAGCGCGCCGGCGTGTCGTTTAACATCAGCGCGACAGGATCGGGCGACGGCATCAAGGCGGTCCCGGCGGAAACCGCCGAAATAGGCATGTCCAGCCGCGAATTAAGCGCGGCCGAAACGGGAACCGGCATAGACGGGCATCTTATCGCCATTGACGGCATCGCGGTTATTGTCAACAGCGGCAATCCCGTTTCCAGCCTGACCCTCGATCAGATCCGGGACATTTACACCGGGACGCTCACCGACTGGAGCCAGGCCGGGGGCAGGGCCGGAAAGATCGCCGTCGTTTCACGGGAGCCCGGCTCGGGAACAAGGGGAGCCTTTGAGGAGATTGTCAAATTTCAGGACAAGCTGGTTCTTGGCGCCATAGAGTTTGACGGAACCGGCGCCGTCAAGGCCGAAATTTCCCGCAACGCCGACGCGGTCGGGTACATCTCCCTGGGTTCGGTCGACAACGCCGTAAAGGCGCTTAATGTGGAAGGGGTCGCCGCCAGTACTGCCAACGTGGTAAACGGCAGCTACAAGATAGCAAGGCCCTTCCTCCTTCTTACCAAAAAAGGAAGATCCCTCAACGGCGAAACCACCGCCTTCCTCGACTGGATTTTAACCGACGCGGGGCAGGCCATTGTAAAAACAAGCTGGATCTCCGTAAAGTAGAGGGCGGGCATGGCGAACCGTAAAAGGGCCGATATTTTTTTCACGTACCTTTTCCGGGTAATGTCGCTTACGTCGGTGCTTGCGCTGGCCTCCATCCTGATCTTCGTTTTTGTTCAGGGTGCGGGGCCCTTTATTTTTTCAACGGCGCAGGGAATACGGATTGTTCCCGAAAGAATGGAAGAAATTACCGTAAACGGCGAGACGTACCTTGACCGCACAACCTTTATCAACATTCCCCCCGGAACCGGCGTGATTCACGTGAGCTTCCAGAGCGGGGGGACTTCGGGGAACCTTGACATTGCCGTAAACGGCAGGGAAAAAGATCCCGAAAAGATCCTTTCGTTCAGCGGAAACGGGGACGGTGAAATAAGCTCCCCCCAGGCGTATACCTGGACGGTAAGCTATCCGGGACCCATGCCGGGGATAACGTCGAAGATTCACGTACTCTTGCCGGAACGGCCCTACAGTTTTTTCAGGTTTATCGCCGGCGCTGACTGGAGGCCGGCCTACAACAAACAGTACGGCATACTGCCTATGATAGCCGGTACTATTGTCGTAAGTTTTCTTTCCATTCTGCTGGGACTTCCCCTGGCGCTCTTCTCCGGAATCTTTCTCGTGGAATTTGTTCCGCCTAAACCGGCTTCCGTCATAAGGGGCGGCATAGAACTGCTCGCGGGAATTCCTTCTGTGGTCTACGGTTTTTTCGGCCTCATGGTAATAGTCCCGTGGGTAAAGAACACATTCGGCGTACCGTCGGGGAACGGCCTTTTGGCCGCCGCCATGGTTCTTGGTGTGATGATACTTCCAACGGTGATCACCATTGCCGAAACATCCCTCAGGGCCGTTCCCCTTTCTGTCCGGGAAGCGTCCCTTTCCCTGGGGGCAAGCAAAATGCAGACTGCCTGGGCGGTGGTACTGCCCCACGCGAGATCCGGGGTAACGGCCGGGGTAATTCTCGGGATATCCCGCGCCGTCGGGGAAACCATGGCCGTTATTCTTGTGGCCGGAAATTCCCCGCAGTTTGTACGGGGCATTACAGGCAGCATACGCACCCTTACGGCGACCATAGCCCTTGAAATGGGATACGCCGAAGGCCGGCACAGCGAGATGCTCTTTTCAATAGGCGTGGTACTGTTCGTTCTTATCCTCGCTCTCAACAGCGTTATTCTTCTGATGAGGCGGAAGGCGGGAGAAACATGATTAAAGCGCGAAAGATCCGCGACGGCGTTCTTTACGGGATCATGGCTTTGGCCCTTGTACTGGTGGCGGCTATCCTCTTTTTGATCCTCGCCTACATACTCGTCCAGTCGGCGGGGTTTCTGGGCCTTTCCTTTGTTTTTTCTTCAGCGGAAAACGGCGGTATTTTCCCGATGATCGTTACCACGTTCTATGTGGTGCTGGTTTCCCTTGTCATTGCCCTTCCCGTGGGAATAATGACGGCGATCTTCCTCAACGAATACGCTCTTGACGCCCCCCCGGTCCGCATGCTCCGTCTTGCCATTGAAACCCTCGCGGGCATACCGTCCATCATCTACGGGCTCTTCGGGCTTTTGGTCTTCTGCCGTGTTTTCAGATTGGGCCAGTCCATCGCGGCCGGGGCGCTGACACTGAGCATCATGATCCTGCCTGTCATCATAAGAACCGTGGAAGAATCCCTTAAAACCATTCCTGTTTCCTTCCGGGAAGGGAGCCTTTCCCTTGGGGCGACAAAATCCCAGACGATCTTTTTTGTCGTCGTTCCCCCGGCGCTGCCGGGCATTGTTACTTCGGCGATTCTTGCCGTAGGCAGGGTAGTCGGGGAATCGGCCCCGGTGCTCCTTACGGTGGGAATAACAAGGAACCTTCCGAAATCGATATTTGAATCCGGGCGCACCCTTACCATACACCTGTACTATTTGACAAAAGAGGCAATACACCCGGATGACTTCGGCATAGCCTTTGCCACGGCGGGGGTGCTTGTCATCGTCGTGCTTTTTATCAATACGTCAACCAGGATCATCACATGGATATTCAGGAAAAGAGCGGGGGAATCAGGATGATGCCCGCCAGAATCGAAGTCGGCGGCCTGGATCTTTTTTACGGCGATTTCAGGGCGCTCAAGGACATCAATTTCTCCCTTGGACGCCAGGAAGTTTCCGCGCTCATAGGCCCTTCGGGCTGCGGAAAATCGACCTTTATACGGATACTTAACCGCATGAACGATCTTATTCCGTCCTGCCGCGTCACCGGGAGCGTTCTGCTTGACGGAAAGGATATTTATAACGGGATGGACGTGACGGAACTGCGGACCAGGGTCGGCATGGTGTTCCAGAAACCGAATCCTTTTAACATGAGCGTCTTTGACAATGTCGTGTACGGCAAAAGGATGCAGGGGTTGCGGAACAGGCAGAAACTTGAGGAGCTGGCCCGGACGGCCCTTGTCAAGGCGGCCCTGTGGGACGAGGTCAAGGACCGCCTCAAGAAATCCGCCCTGAGCCTTTCGGGGGGCCAGCAGCAGCGGCTCTGCATAGCCCGGAGCATAGCCATGGAACCCGAGATCATTCTGATGGACGAACCCACCAGCGCCCTTGACCCGATAGCGACGGGCAAAATAGAAGAGCTTGTCGGGGAACTGAAAAAAGAGTACAGCATCATCATCGTGACCCACGCCATGCATCAGGCCGCGCGGGTAAGCGACAGGACGGCGTTCTTTCTTTTGGGGGAACTTGTCGAATACAGCGATACCAAAACGCTTTTTACGAATCCTTCCGACAAGCGGACCGAAGATTATATTTCAGGCAGGTTTGGCTGATTATTATGGAAAACAAACGGGTGATTTTTTCTGAAGAGATGGACCGCGTGCGCCACGACATTGTGGCGATGTCCGCTCTGGTTGAGGAAGGCCTCGGCAAGGCAATGGCCGCCTTCAAGAACAGCGACGTGGAACTGGCAAAGGCCGTCCGGGAAGGAGACGCCGCCGTCAACGCGATGCAGCTTCAGATAGAAGACGCCGTGGTTACGCTTATCGCCACCCAGCAGCCTGTCGCCAGGGATCTCAGGGAAATTTTTACGATGCTGAAGATAACGGTGAACCTTGAACGGGCAGGAGATCTTGCGGTACACTTGGCGAAGACCGCGATAAAACTTTCGGGCAGGGCGTCTTTCCGCGCCGCGGAGCGCCTTGAGCGCATGGCGAAGACAGGCCAGGAGATGCTCCGCGCCGCCGTTTCGGCGTACCGCAAACAGGACCCGGATGCCGCGCGGAAGGCCGCCGCGCTTGACGACCTTATCGACGGGGAGCACAGGGAACTTTCCCGGGAGATGCTGGGGCTGATGAAAGGGCATCCTGAACTCCTGAAGAAGGCGCTCCGTTTTCTTCAGACTTCCGGGGATCTTGAGCGCCTGGGGGATCACGTTACCAACATCTGCGAGGCGGTAATTTACATGACCGAAAGCAGGCATGAAGAACTCAACAAATAAGGCTGCCGTGAACAGGGCCGCCGTACTGATCATCGAAGACGATCCTGAAATTCAGGAGATGCTTTCCCTTGCCTTTGCCGGTGAAGGGTGGAAACTCCGCCATGCGGGAACGGGGGAAGACGGCATAGCCATGCTCGGGAAACACGGGGCGGACTGCGTGATCCTTGACATCATGCTCCCCGGCATGGACGGCCTTCGTACCCTGAAAAAGATCAGGGCGGAAGACAGGTGGAAGGCGATCCCGGTGATCCTTGCCACGGCAAAGGGGGAGGAGCCCGACATTGTCGCGGGCCTGGAACTTGGCGCGGACGATTATGTGGTAAAGCCCTACAGCCCCCGCGTGCTTACCGCCCGCATACGGGCGGCTCTGCGGAGGCTTGAGGAGCCGGGCGGGGACGAAAAAAAATTCTGGCAGGAGGGAAGCCTCACCGTAGACGCCCTCAGGCACGAGGTTCTCCGGGAAGGACTTCCCCTGGATCTTTCGGCCACGGAATTCGCCATGCTTCTTCATTTTATTTCCCACGCCGGTATTGTTTTTTCCCGGAACCAGATCATCGCCGCCGTTCACGGTCCCGATTACCCCGTGACGGATCGTTCCGTCGACGTGCAGATCCTTGCCCTGAGAAAAAAACTCGGGGAGGCCGGAGATATGATAGAAACAATACGCGGAGTGGGTTACCGCTTCAGGGGCGCGCCGTAACGTCATGAAAACTGTTTTCCGCCAAAGCCTTCTGGTGCTGTCTCTAAGCGTCCTGGGTTTTTCCCTTTCCTTTATGATCACGGTCCTTCTTTTTATGGATTCCCTTTACTACGAAATCAATTCCCGGAATGTGCTTGACACCGCCCGGCTTGTTGTCAAGGCCCTGCCCGAAGAACAGCTTGAGGACTGTTTTACAGGCGGCCCGGCGGATTCCCTTGCCCGGCGGATGGCCGCCTTTCCTTCTCCGTACCGGCTTACCCTTATCGGAAATGACGGCAGCGTGCTGGCCGATTCCCGCTTTTCCGGGGAGACGATTTCCGGCCACGGGGACAGGCCCGAAGTAAAGGCCGCCCTCCAGGGAAAGGAGGGAAGCGCCCGGAGGAGTTCGGAAACCCTCGGCTCGGAGCATCTGTACGCTGCCCTGCCGGTTTACAGGCGGGCTCCTTCCGGTTCGGAAGAAGCCGGAGAGGACCCCATCCTTCTGGGGGTCTTCCGCCTTTCCATGGAAGCGCCGAATTTCATGCGGCGCATATCGGGGGCGGCCCTTCCCTGCCTGTTTGCCGGCGCAGTTTTTTTTCTTGCCGCTCTGGGAGCGGTGTATCTTTTTTCGAAATCCCTTTCAGTTTCCTTTGCCCGCCTTGTGCAGATAACCCGGACGGTACATTCACATTCCGAGGGGGCCTTCTACAGAACGATACATTCCCCGCACCTTATCTCCGGCACGGGGGAATTCATCACCCTTGAAAAGGCCCTCAAGTCCATGGCGCGGGAATTGCATTCGAGGATAGAAAAGGCCCGCGCCGAAGGCAGGCGGCTTGAGGCCGTTCTTAACGGCATGTCGGAAGCCGTTTTTGCCGCCGATGAAAAACTCATGCTCCACATGGTAAACAGGCGGGCCCGCAGCCTCTTCGGCATTGACGAAGGGGCGGACATTGGATCGCTTTCGCTCCTCGAGGCGACCCGTTCGGCGGAACTGGAGAAAGCCGCGAGGGATGTCCTTGAGGGGAACGATCCCGGAGAACTGGAGATTCTCTGCCATACCGCCGCCGTTCAGCGCCGTTTCCGCGTGTTTGTCTCTTCCCTTGGCCCGGGGGAAAAAGATCCGGCCGGCGGGAGCGCGCCGTCCTCTGGGGGCGTCGTCATGGTGCTCGGCGACGTTACCCGGATGCACAGGCTGGAGCAGGTCCGCAAGGATTTTGCCGCCAATGTATCCCACGAACTGCGCACCCCCATTCAGGTTATCAAGGGATTCGCCGAGACACTTCTTGATTCGCCCCTGGACAACACGGAAAGAATCCGCCATGTCATTGAAATAATCGAAAAGAATTCGCGGAACATGGAAAACCTTGTCAACGATCTTTTGAGCCTTGTAAGCCTTGAGGACGGGGAAAGGGA
>JAISEB010000202.1 GCA_031264395.1 Treponema sp.
TCCTGCATGCGGCCGGCGTTTTCCATAAGAATGAATTTCACCCTCCCCGAAGGGGCAAGACGGCTCCACCAGGCGGCGCGGCGTACATGGGCAATGGGAACGGTTTCCCCCATGCCGCCTTCTTCAAGTTTAAGGGTGTCCTTTATGAGGGAAGAACAGAGCTTTTCAAGGCCGGCTTTCTCCCCGTCTTCTTCCCGGGGCCGGGCAAGCTCGTCAAGGGCTTCCTCAATAGATTGAATGAGGACGGCCAGCTTCCCGAATCCCGGATCATCTTCCCAGAGCGCCGGGGAAAAACGGCCCAGGAGTTTACGGATGGAACGGATAAAAAAAACCCGGGCTGAAGAGCTTTCGCTTTCACGCAGTAAACCCGCCCCGGCGGCGGCAATCTCGGCGGAAAAACGCCGGGGTCCAAGGAGAAGCAGATCCTGGTGTACAAGATACCGGTGCCTGGCACAGGACGGGCATACGCAGTTCCACGCGCCGCGGACGGAAAGCCCCGCGATTTGGTCTCCTGTTTCCGCCTCGCAGGAAAGCACGCGGGCCAATTCCAGCGCGGCGGTTCCCTTGCCCGACGCGGGGGGCCCTGAAAACAGCATGGCGGGGGCAAGACGCCCCCCCTTGACATCTTCCTCAAGACGCCCCGACGCCTCCTGCCCCAGAACATTTTCAAACATGACGGTAAAGGGCTTTCAGGAAGACGGCGGGGGGCGGCCCGGGAAGATTCCACGAGCCGTTTAAAATAAGGGGAAGAAACACGCGGGCAAAAATGCTTTTTTCCAGAACGGGCTGGGCGTTAAAAACAGGCTGTATGTAAAGGACAAGGAGGACAAGGCCCACAACGGCTATTCCTTCGGCAATGCCGAAGAAGATCCCCAGAAACCGGTCCACGCCGCCGAGCCGTATGCCGCTGATAATGTCCTGCAGCAGGCGTTCGACAATTTTTACCGCGATAAACACGGCAAGGAAGATGGCGATAAAGGCGAGGATCTCCGGAATGACGCCGACTCCCGGCATGAAACGGTCCCGGATAAAAACCGCGCCGTTTTTGTGGAAGAAAAGGGCCGAAAGAAGCCCCAGCGCCAGCGCCGTCATGGACAAAAGCTCACAGATAAATCCCCTGAGGTAACAACGCACCGTGAAGATGACGATGAGAACCGCGAAGATAATGTCGATAACCGGTATTTCGTTCATGGCTGTCCTTCCGCCGGGAAACCGGCAAACTCCGCCAGTATACAGGCGATGCGGGCGGCCCCGTCCGGCCTTCCCGTTTTCGCGGACGCTTCGGCCATGGCGCCCCGCTTCCCTTCATCCGCCGCAAGACGGGCGACGGTTTCGGCAAGCCTTTGGGGAACCGCGTCCGCGCCCGCGAGCACGGCGGCGGCCCCGGCCTTTTCAAAGAAACGGGCGTTTTCCACCTGATCCCCCCGCGTACCCCTGCCGGAAAGGGGAACAAGGACCATGGGCTTGCCGGCGGCCGCGCTTTCCCAGACCGTTCCCGCGCCGCTCCTGCTTAACACCAGTTCCGCGGCGGCAAGAACATGGGGCATCTCGTCCCTGAAATAAGGATAGACGCGGTACCTTTCCCCCGGCTCAAGATCCCCTTCGTTTCCCTTTCCCGTCTGATGCACCACCACGTAGGATTCCGTCAAACGGGGAAGGGAAAGCCGCACCAGTTCGTTGAGTTCCCGCGCGCCCTGGCTTCCCCCCAGAACAAGGAGAATACGCTCCCCCTTTGCAAGGCCCAGAAAGGCCCGGCCGCGGGAAGGATCGGCGTTGCGGAATTCGGGCCGCACCGGATTGCCGGATACGGTCACAAGATCCAGCGCCGAAAAAGCGCGCCCCGCGCCCTTAAGGGCGTTTACAATGCCGGAAAGAACCTTCGCCGTATCGTCATACGCGGCAAAAACACGCCCGCCGGTCTTCGCGGCAAAGCGGACGTTGATCCGCGTGGCAAGGCCGGGACTGTAATCCGATTCGTGGGTAAACACGGGTATATTAAGGGAAGCGGCCGCCGCGCAGGGTGGAACACTGACAAAGCCCCCCTTGGAAAAAAGAAGGACCGGCCGCTCCCTTTTCAGAATCGCGGAAGACGCGAAATACCCGGCCAGCACCCGGAACATGTCGGGAATGGTTTTAAGGCTGAAATACCGCCTGAGCCGCCCGGCAGGAACGCCGAAGAATTCCAGCCCGCCCCCCCCGGCAAGGTCCCTGTCCATTCCGGTTTTTGAGCCTATCCAGAAAATACGGCAGCTTCCGGGCGGCAGCCGCTTCTTGAGGTACGCGATAACCGCCAGACCGGGGTAAATATGCCCCCCCGTACCGCCGCCGGTAAAGGCGATGTTCACCATGAAGAATACGGTATACGATAAACGGCGTTTGGGCAACACAAGCAGGGCTCCCGCGTTTACTTTTTTCAACCTCAAAATTTCCTTAAAAACAGCATGTATTGAAGAAAATATTCACCGCAAGGTCGAAGAAGTCGAAAAAGGAAGAGAAAAAGGGGATTTGAGAGCGAAAACTTATTTGACTTTTTCTCATTTAATTGACCGCGCGGCGGTTTTCTTCGCGGTTAAAAATTCTTCCAAAACATGGTGGTTTCCTGGAACATGAAAGTAAATACAGTCGCCTTGGGCAACACAAGCGAAGCCGTTTTTTGACCGTATTCTTGCGCAAGGGCCCGCGGCTTCTTACGGCCGGATTTTACATGACTTGTCAACTGAAAACGTCAAAATATCACTTGCTTTATTTTAATAATGTGATAGTATAGTGGTTTATGAGGGCCGCATATCATAATGTAATTACATTCTTAAGTATTTACATTATGAGTGCTCAGGTTCCCGGAGAAGGCGGCCCCCGGATGTGCCGTCAATCCCGAAACCGGCCGGATTATGGGATCGGTTGTACTCATGACGGAACCTGATATCCAAGACTCCCCGTACGCGAAGAATTTGTGCGGCGGGGAAGCTCGTTCACCTGTATAGTATTTTTTACATGAGGTAAAAAATCTATAAATATTTTTTGAGAATACAAGGAGAACTACGGACATGAAAAAATCAATGTTGTTTGTTTTTGCGGCCCTCTTGGCGCTTTCCATGACGGCATGCGGTAAAGGAAAGGATGCCGCCGCGGCACAAGACGGGAAAAGAACAATTCGTTTTCTTTGTTCCAGTACCGAATCGGAAACATGGGTTGGCGGACTCAAGGAAATGGCCGCCAATTTTGCCGAATCCCATCCGGGATTTGCACTGGAAATAGAAATCGCCAACGATCAGGCGGCCAGAAGCCAGAAAATCAAGATCCTGTCGGCCAGCGATGAATATTACGACTGGTTTAGCACCGACAGGGACCCTTTCATGCAGGGACTGGCGCAAAAAGGAGATGTTGTAAATGTGAAGCAGCTGTTGACGGAATTGGGCAAGGCTGACGCGCTCTATGACATTGCCTACAAGTTTAACGCCTTTGACGACGGTTCTCTTTATTTCTTCTCCTTTGTCTCCGTCATGGAATATTTCTGGTTTCACCCTTCCCAGTTTGAAAAGGCCGGAATCAGGAAATCGGACATCGTAACATTCGACGATCTTACCGCCGCCCTTGTAAAACTGAAGAATGCCGGTTTACAGCCCCTTGCTTTTTGCAACGCCGAATGGTACGTCCAGCGTTACGACGCTTTTATTCCCTTTCGCCTGTCGGGGAATAACTTCATAGATCAGCTCAAGTACAACAAGATCAATATGAACAGCGAGACAGGCCTGGCGGCGGCCGGCTGGCTTAAAGAAATAAGTCCCTACCTGTCGGAAGGCTGGGCGGCGGATGACCACAATGCCATGCTGGAATCATTTCTGGCCGGTAACAGCGCAATTTGCTATTACGGCACTTGGGACCCAACCAATTTTATTACTCGCGAAGGTTCCCTGAAAAACGATATCGACTATTTCATGCTTCCCGTGCTTGGCGGAGCCAGGGACAAAAACCTTCCCACCGACGCGTGGTGCAATTCCGGGACGGGGGTCGCCTTTGCCACAAAACATATGGACGACATCAACAAGGCTTTCATACAATTCATCATTGAAGAGATGCCCCAGAACGCGGTGAAATATCTCTATCTGCCTTCGGTCAAGCCGACGGATGCCCAGGTTGCCAGTTTCCCCAAAGGTTTCCAGACTATTCTATCCGATATTCTCGCGGTTGATGATTTCGGAACCTGCTGGGATATCAACGTTGATCCCGCTACCTATGAAGCCCTTGGCAAGGGTACGGTAAACCTTATGCTGGGAGAAATTACTCCGGTCCAATTCTGCAACAATGTCGATACGGCGATTGATAATAATGCTGAAAAATATTGGGCCGCCGCGGGGAGCGGTTCCTGATCCCTATCAAGATGTTTTCTTGATTCAAGATGAACCGGGAACCCGGACGCCGGCAGGAGAAATCCGGGTTCCTGAAACGGGAAGCAGACTGTTTTACCCGGTAACGAGGGAGTACTTGTAATGTTAAAGCTGTATCCGAAGAGCAGTCCCTGGAAGTTTTTGGCACTGCCTCTTCTTGTGTATACCCTGGTTGTTTTGCTTCCCGTAGTCATGACATTCATGTACAGTCTCACCGATTGGAACATCACCAGTAAAAGAGATTTTACCGGTTTCGCCAACTATGCCCGGATGTTCAGGGACGAATACTTCATGGTTGCCCTGAAAAACAATGTGGTGTATCTTGCCATCGATCTGTCATGTGAAATTATAATCGGTCTGCTGCTGGCCATTTTTCTGAATGAAATCAGCCGGAAATTCAGCACCGTTATAAAGATGATTTATTTTATCCCCTGTGTCATTTCATCCATCGCCATTGCAGAGACGGTAAAAAGGATGGTAACGATGGTTCCAAAGGGGGTTATCAATGCCCTTCTGGAAAGTATTGGCCTTGGAAAATTCCAGGGCGCCTTTGCGGCCATGCCAAGTACCGCCCTGCAGGTAGTTGCCCTGGCGGATGTATACAAATGGTCGGGTCTTTATATGGTCATTTATTATTCCGCCCTGATTTCTCTTTCCAGTGACCAGATCGAGGCGGCCATTATCGACGGCGCCAATCTGGTTCAGACCTACACCCGTATCAGGCTGCCAATGATAAGAAATATAATCGTCACTACGGCAATTCTGATAACAACCGGCACCCTGAAGGTTTTTGAGATGCCCTTTCTTTTAACAAAAGGCGGCCCCGGATATTCTAGCCAGGTTCTGTCTACCTATATGTACCTCAAGTCTTTCGACGGTCTTGAATTCGGATACGGAAGCGCGATCTCTGTCTTTCAGGCCATCTTGAGTTTTTTTGTGCTGATCATACTGCGATTTGTCATCTTCCGCAAAAGCAATCTGGAATGACGGCGGTGTACCGGAACCACAATGGAGGCAACAATGATTAACCTGAATAAAAAAATTACACCGGGAAAAATTGTGCTGTCGTTACTGATTATCTGCGCCGTTCTGGTTCAGATATATCCGCTTTTCTGGATCTTTATGTCCAGCGTAAAAACCACTGAAGATTTTCTCGGCAGGCCGGCCTACATGATGCCTCAAAAAATTATCCTTACAAATTATGTCCGGGTGATAACCGAAACTTCCATTCCCCGGTATTTTTTGAACAGCGCTATTGTGGCGTTTTTTACGCTTGTCTGCCTTGCCTTTCTGGGTTCTCTGGCCGGCTTTGCCCTTTCCAAGATGGTTTTTCCCGGTAAAAATATAATCTTCGTATATTTCATGATCGGGATCATGATCCCCATGTTTGTAGGTATAATACCCATTTTTCAGATGTATAAAATATTGGGACTGCGGGATACGTATGCGTCGCTGGTACTTCCGCAGGTTGGCTTTGGCATTCCCATAGCCATGTTCCTTTTCGCGGGTTTTATGGACTTCATACCTGACGAAATTCAGGAATCCGCCTTCATGGACGGCGCTACTCCGCTGACCGTATATCTGCGGATCATGATGCCCATGTCTTCCAATGCGGTGATTACGGTATTAACCTTCAACTTTATCTCCGTCTGGAACGAAGTAACCTTTGCCAATACTTTTATCAGCAACATGAAGATGCGGACCCTGCCTATCGGCCTTACGGAATTTCTGCGCGGCATGGGAACCCGTGACTGGGGAATAACTTTTGCGTCCATCGGAATTTCAATTTTACCGACACTGATCATTTATTTTATTCTGAATGACAGGATCATCGAGGGTATGGCGGCAGGCGCCGTTAAAGGTTAGAAAACAGGGAGAAGTTTATGTCAAAGACAGTAAGGGCGACGATAAACAGGGACTTTGTCATCGGCAGGGTATCGGACATGATGTTCGGGCACTACTTTGAACCTATCGGCAGATGCACCCACGAGGGCATGTACGAGCCGGATCATCCCAGCGCCAATGCCAAGGGCTGGCGGCAGGACGTACTGGAATTGGTCAGGGACCTCCACATTACCTGTTTCCGGTATCCGGGGGGAAACCTCACCGCTTCCTACCGGTGGGAGGACGGCATCGGTCCAAGGGAAAAACGCCCCGCCAGAATGGAGCTTGCCTGGGTCTCTGTTGAGGATAACTCCGTCGGTATCAATGAATACATCGAATACGTAAAAGATCTGGGGGCGGAGACCCTTATGACTTTCAATATGGGTACCCGCGGACTGGAGTCGGCGGTAGATCTGGTAGAATACTGCAATTATCCCGGCGGGACACATTTAAGCGATCTTCGCCGCGCTCATGGTTACGAGAAACCCCACAACATCCGTTACTGGTGCCTTGGCAACGAGGTCGAAGGAGAATGGCAGATTGCGCAGCACCGCGCCGAAGATTACGGCTGGCTTTGCCGGCAGACAGCCAAGGCGGTAAAACGGATGGACCCCTCCTATCAGCTTATCGCCGCCGGTTCAAGCAGTTGCAGCCTGCCGACCTACATCGACTGGGACATCAAAATTCTGGATGACGCCTACGACTACATTGACGGCCTTGCGATTCATTGTTATACGGACCGCCGGGAAACAGACACGACCCCGCATTACCTGGCTCATACGATCAATCTGGAACAGTACCTTTCCTCCATCGAGGGAGTCTGCCGGGCCATCAAGGCAAAGAAACGGGGTAAAAAGGACATTTGGCTCTCCATTGACGAATGGAATGTACAGTCCTATGAAATAGTCCATCTGCAGGCGGACAGGCCAAAACGGGGCATAAAACCATGGATGGTGCATCCGCCTATCATTGAGCAGACTTATACGATGGAAGACGCTCTGGCGCTGGGCCTTCAGCTGATTGTGTATTTCCGGCATTGCAATACCATCAAGGTGGCCTGCATGTCCCTTCTAGTCAACTGCCTGTCTCCGATCATGACCGAAAAAGGCGGCCCTGCCTGGAGGCAGCCGACGTATTATCCCTTTATGCATTGTTCCAAATACGGCCGGGGCCGGGCGCTGGAAACAATCGTCAACTGTGAATCCTATAAAGACGATCTTTACGGAGAAGTCCCCTATGTAGAAGGCATTATGATACAAAACGAAGGGGATACGCTCACTTTCTTCGCGGTAAACAAACACGATGATGAATGTATCTGCCTTTGCAACCTTCAGGGCTTTGAAGACTATAGAATACTTGAACACATAGTCCTTTCCCATGAGGATCTTTTCGCAGTTAATACGTCCGGGGACCAGGATAATGTCAAGCCCCGCACCCGGGACGGCAGTATTGTCACCGGCGGGGAACTTCACGCGGTACTGGAAAAATATTCCTGGAATGTAATCCGCATGCAAAAAGGGGCATAGCATGGGCAAACAAACACTGGCGGTAATGATTGGGGCGGGTATTTTTTTCCCTCCCGAATTTTGCAGGGCCGCCCGGAAAGAAATCCATAGCGCCGTCGAAAAGGCCGGTTGCAATGTTCTCATGATGCCTGAAAACGCCACCCCCTGCGGGGGCATTCGGTCACCTGAGGAGGGCCGCAAATTCGCGGCCTTTCTCAGGGATCACAAAAACGAATATGACGGTGTGGTACTATCCCTTCCTAACTTTGGAAATGAAAACAGCGCTATTTTGGGCCTGCGGGATTGCGGTACGCCTATCTTCATACAGGCATACCCGGACAGGATAGGATTCATGGATGTCAAAAACCGCAGAGACGCGTTTTGCGGAAAAATGTCAATCATGGATCTGTTTCATCAGGCAGAATTGCCCTATACGGTTTGCCCTCCCCACACAATTTCCCCTGAAGACCCCCGTTTTGAAACACAGATCAGGGATTTTGCCGCCCTCTGCCGCGTGGTAAAACGGATGCGCCGGGTCACCGTAGGAGCCATCGGCGCCAGAACCACTCCATGGAAAACAGTACGGATAGATGAATATGCCCTGGAAAGCATGGGGATTACCGTAGAGACCATAGACCTCAGCGAGCTCTTTTACCGGGTAGAAAAATTTGACGCCGCTTCGGCAAAATACAAGGCAAAGGAAGAATCGTACCGGCAGTACGCAAACTGGGGCAGAATTCCCCAGGATAATTTTTCCTCCATGGTAAAAACTGCGGTAATCCTGGATGAGATTATTGACGAGTATAAACTTGATTGTCTTGGTCTGCGGTGCTGGAATGAATTTGAAGCCATCCTTCATATCGGTCCCTGTCTTATCTTGAGTGAACTTTGTAACCGGAGAATCCCTGCGGCCTGCGAAGTTGACGTGGGCAACGCCTTAAGTATGCTGGCTTTGCAGGAAGCCTCGGGAAAACCGGCGGCCATATTGGACTGGAACAATAACTATGGAGATGAAGAAGACAAGTGTATTCTGTTCCATTGCGGGCCGGTGGCAAAAGACATGCTGGCAGGAGAACAGGAAGTAGTAGACAATCCGTTACAGGCCATGGTCCACGGCCCGGATCACGCATGGGGCGCCAGTCAAGCCCGTATCAAACCGTCTCCCATGACCTATTTGAGCGCCCGCACGGAAAAAGGACGGCTTGGGTTTTATATGGGAGAAGGGCAATTCACCGGTGATCCCATCGAGGACACCTTTTTCGGCAATGCGGGGGTCGCTCAAATTCCCAATCTGCAGAAAGTCCTGGCAGGGGCCGGTCAATACGGTTTCAGGCACCATGTCTCGGTAACCCTGTCCAAATCGGAAAAGGTATTAAGGGAAGCTTTTGTAAAATACCTTGATTACGATGTTATCAAGACAAGTGAATGTCCATCCCTGTAAAAGCGGGACAAGGGTGTCTTTGCCTCTATAACGACCGCGGCCAATCCCGCTTCTGTGCCTGTGTGCGACAGAGGGCAGGGCAACGTCATTTAACTTTGCCGAACAAGACATCATGCAGAA
>JAISEB010000235.1 GCA_031264395.1 Treponema sp.
TGCGGTTAAACGGGTCAGGAACAGGCTTCCTAGCGCAGGCGGAATTCCCGCGCGATGTCCCTTTTAAGATCCCGTTCCCGTATACCGGCCCGTTTGTCAAAGGCTTTTTTCCCCTTGCAGAGCCCCAGTTCCACCTTTACCCGGCCTTTTTTGAAATAAAACGACAGGGGAATAAGAGTATACCCCTTTTCGTCTACACGGCGGTTTATCCGTTTTATTTCGTCACGGTGAAGGAGGAGTTTTTTTTTCCGGCCGGGATCGTGGTTAAAAACCGACGAAAAGGGATTTTCGGCGATAGTCAGGGAACGGAGCCAGACTTCGCCCTCGATTACCTCGGCCCAGGCGTCGGGGAAGGATATTTTTCCGTCCCTGAACGATTTGACTTCCGTCCCCAGGAGTTCCATGCCGCACTCGTAGGTGTCGTCCACCGAATATTCGTAGCGCGCCCGGCGGTTCACGGCGATGATCTTCACCCCGTCTCCCATATCAGTCTCCCGCCGTTTTACGGACAATGGCGGGCCGGAACGAGATGATGGGTGAAGAAAGATCCGGGGGAAGGGACGCGCGTTCCATTTGTATCGTTTGGCCCTGACTGTCCGCGGGTATCCGCCTGAGGGAACGTTCGGGGGAACCGACCGCCTCTATGGCGCGGGGGTCCGCGGGAAGGAGGAGGGGCGCGAAAGGATCGGCGCACCATTCCCAGAACCCCCCGTTCCGCAGCAATTCCGCGGGAACGCGGGGGGAGCCTCCGGGGCCCGCCGCGGCTTCCCATTCGGCTTCGGCCGGAAGGCGCGCCTCGTAACCTGCCATGGCGGCCGGAAAGCGGGCGGAGAACCAGAGGCAGAACGCCTCCGCCGCGTACCAGGAAACACCGGCTGCGGGGGCGTCTTCACCGGCTCCGTAGGACGGCCCAATCCATTGGGGGTTTTCCGCGAGGAACCGTGTAAAAAGGCCTTGGGGAACGGGCGTCCCGCAGAACCAGAAGTCCCCGGAAGGCCCTTCCGAAGCATCCCCGGCCCGTATAAAGGGGAGATCTTCTATGGAAATCCGGGCCGCTCCCTGGCCGTTAAGGGAAACCGCCCCGGCCGCCTCCGTAAGAACCGGCGGGGCAAAGGCCGTATTTTCCGCGTCTTCCCCCCAAGGCGTCAGGCCGGGGAGGAGCTGGCCCAGCCATTCCCTTCCCTGCGGGTATTTGGCAAGCCACGCGAGGCTTTCCTCGGCGGAACGGAGCAGGCTGACTGGGGACGGGGCAAGCCCTCCGTTGTCGGAAAGGGCCTTTGCCCGCGCCAGATCCCGCAGGGACGCCCTGGTGACGGCAAAACGGGCGGATGCCTCGATGATCCCGTTCATCTCTTCCCGCAGTTCCGCCGCGCCGGGCCGGGCCGCCCGGTACGCCCCCTCCGAAAGGCTCATGGGGATTTGATACGCCGCGGTAGGTTCTCCGGCAAAGGTCCACGCGGCGAAATCGGCGGCGTGAGAAGCGAAGACGGCGGCGGGGGCCGGGGCCTCCAGAACGGCGCGGACCGGATGGACAAGGGGAAAGACCGACGAGGCGAAAAGGCGGCCGCGGAATTCCTCTTCCGCCGCAAAAGGCGTAAAACCGGGCAGCGAAACGGTAAGGGTGTGCCTTCCTTTGGGGACAAAGACCCTGCAGGGAGCGGCGCCCATGTAGATCCCGTCGACATAAAACGCGGCGCCTTCCGGTTCGGAGGACACCGCCGCGACGCTTCCGGGCCTTGAAAGGCCGGGGAAAAAAAGCGTGAAAAAAACAACGCCAAGTATGACGAGCGCGTACAGAACAGCGAGGTACGCCCCCGGCCGTATTCCCAGAATGGCCGGAAGACGGACGCGATCTTCCCCCGCGCTTTCTTTTTCGGACATGGCGGCATTATAGGTCCGGTCCTCTCTCTTGTCAACGACGGCGGTTCATGGTATTTTTGGTTCAATGTCCGTTACAACCGGTTTCTTTGATCGTATTCAGTATTTCACCGAAGCGTTTCTCACGGCAAGAAAGCGGCGAAAACGGATCATAAAGGAAAAACAGCGGAGGAAAAACATCGTTGTCGACTGGGTGGAAGCCTTCCTCTGGGCCGCCGGGGTGGTGCTTCTTATCAACCAGTACCTTTTTCAGGCGTACCAGATCCCTTCCGGCTCCATGATAGACACCCTTTTGATAGGGGATCATATTTTCGTCAACAAGATCATCTACGGCCCGGAACTGCTTCCGGGCGTGGTCAAGCTGCCCAGCCCCATACGGCCCGCGCGGAACGACGTGATCATCTTTGAAAATCCCGATTATGTTTCGCGGGGGCCGGTGTTTGACATAGCCCAGCGTATTATCTACATGCTTACCCTTTCGATTGTGGATATAGACAGGGATGAATCAGGCCAGCCCAGGCCCCATTTCCTTATCAAGCGGGCCGCCGGCATGGGCGGGGATCGTTTTATCACGGAAAAGGGGAACATGCTCATCCGTTTTGCAGGAACGGATCACTGGGTAAAGGAAGGGGAATACAAGACGGCGCGGAACTGGGGGCATACGCTCGGCCGCCTTGTTTCCGAAGATCAGTACCCGGCGGTTGAGGCGGCCGGCAGAGCGTCGGCCTACGCGGACATGGGGCTTCCGCCTCCTTTGGACCAGCGGGACGCGGCCTACGGGAGGGAGGGGTACTCGGACGCCTTTGCCTTCCGGGGGGCCCGCTATGAGACCTTCCGAAGCCTTGCCCCCGGCGACGAGCGGTACCGGCGTCTTTTGGCCCGCGAGCGCATGGGGTGGTATGTCCCCGGCGGGCGCGTGTTTCCCCTTGGCGACAACCGCGACAATTCGCGGGACGGCCGTTTCTTCGGGCCGGTGCGGGAGGCGAAGGTTCTGGGCCGGGGCGCAGTCATTTACTGGCCGCTGGGGCGGGCGGGGGTCATCAGGTAACATATGGTCGACAGATGGCGGAGGTATTCATACGCGGCTCAAAAAACCCGGCGTTACCGCCTGCTGTGGATTCTCCTGTGTTTCGCCGGTATCTATATCCTGTACAATTCCCTTACTTCGTTCTTTTTTTCCTTCAGAATACTGGAAAACAACGCCATGCAGCCGGGTTTCCACGCGGGGGACCGCATCATCTTTTCTTCCTTTCTGGTACATTCCCTGCTTTTGAATTTCGGCCCGGGGGACAGGCCTCTGCCCTTCAGGCGGGGAACCGTGATCCTTGTCGACATGAACGGAAAAAGAAACGGCGGCTCGCTTGTCTCCCTGCTTGACGGGTTCGTCCGTTTCTTTACCGCCCAGCGCGCCGATCTCTTCGGAAAAGAAGATCATCTGTACATCAAGCGGGTAATAGGGCTGCCGGGCGACGAAATCACCATGACCAACTTCGTCATCCGCGTAAAACCCCGGGGCGGCTCATACGGCCTTACCGAATTTGAGCTTTCCGAAAAACCCTACGACATAACCATTCCCCAGGTTCCGGCCCTGTGGGACGAATCCCTGCCCTTCGCGGGAAACACGGACCGTATTATCCTTGGGGAGGATGAATGTTTTGTGCTTTCCGACGACAGAAGCAACACCAACGACTCCCGTACCTGGGGGCCCGTACAGGCGGATCTGATTACGGGAAAAGCCATATTCAGGTACTGGCCTCCGGGCGCGCTGGGGCCTCCCTGATCCGCCGTGGAAGCCTCCCTGTATATTCACGTTCCCTTTTGCGCGGGTACCTGCGATTACTGTGATTTTTATTCGGTTCCCGTTAAACCCGGCGATAAAAGAACCGGTTCCTTTATTGACGCCGTCTCCTCCCGCGCGGAGGCGCTTCTCCGTGATTTTGCCGTCACGAAGGTTCCCACGGTGTACATCGGGGGCGGGACGCCTTCCGTCCTGGGGGCGGAAGGGACGGAGAGGCTTCTTGCGGCCCTCGGCGCGCTCCTTCCCCCCTCGGATCTTCCCCGTGAATGGACGGTTGAGGCGAACCCCGAATCCGCCGGCCGCCCCTTCCTTGAAGCCTGCCGCATGGGGGGCGTTACCCGCCTAAGCCTTGGGGTCCAGACTTTTCACGAGCCGTCGCGGCGGGCAGTAGGGCGGACGGGCAGGGGGAGCCTTGTTCCGGGACGGCTGGCCCTTGCGCGGGAAATTTTCGGCGCTTCCTTTTCCGCCGATCTGCTTTCCGGCCTTCCCCTGCAGGATGAAGATACTCTGCGCAGGGACATAGATACGCTGCTTGAGTATGAGCCGGGGCACGTTTCCCTGTACAGCCTTACCGTCGCCCCCGGCGCCCCGCTTGAGGAAAAAAGCCGCGTTCCGGGTTTTCTGCCGGATGCCGACAAAGCGGATCTTCTGTGGATAACCGGCCGGGACATGCTTGCCGCGTCGGGTTACGAGCAGTACGAAGTGTCGAATTTTGCCCGGCCCGGACGGCGCTGCGCCCACAACATACGCTACTGGCGCATGGAAAACTGGCTTGGCCTGGGGCCGGCCGCGTCGGGAACCGTCATTGACGGCGGTTTTCCGGCGGCGGGGCGCCGCTTTACCGGCGTGTCCGACCTTGACGCATGGCTTCTCCCGGGCAATTCGGGCGGGCCTGGGGATGCGGTGGAATTCCTCGATACGCCCGTGCTGATGAAGGAAAGCCTCCTCATGGGGTTCCGTTACGCGGAGGGGCCCGCCGGGGAACTTTTCATAAAACGCTTCGGCCTTTCCGTCGAGGAAGCCGTTCCCCAAACCGTGCGGAAATGGCGGGCGCGCGGCCTTCTTTCTGGCGGGCTTCACAAAGGGGACGCGCCGCGTCTTTCCGCCGGGGGCCTTCTCTTCCTCAATCCTTTCCTGCTGGACGCCTTTGCGGAACTGTCCGCGCCGCGAAGCGGCGTTTCTTGACAGGATGGTAAATGCGGTGTTTACTGGTGTTAGCAGGACTTGTTCCAGAAACTCGCGTTGCGGAACAGCCTCATTCAAACGCACAAGGAGAACGGCATGGCAAAAACGGCAATCGACAATCTGGGGTGGGGCGTCAATCTTATCCTCACCATCTTCTTTGATCCGCTTGTTCAGGGCATCAACCGCATTCTGCGGGGCAAACTCATCATCGGCGTCGTGTGGATTATCACGGGCGGCATATTCGGCATAGGCTGGATTGTCGATATCGTAACCATGATAACAAAGAAGGACATTACCGTACTTGCGTAAGGGCTTTCCGCCCGCCTAAGGGCGGAAAGATTTCCTGTTCGAAAACCATGTTTGCCGCCTGCAAGTTCCCGGAGCTTTGCGGCGGACCTTGTCCTGTAACTTCAGTTGGCGGGCAACGCTATTCCAGATAGCCGGAAAGCCGGCGGTACGCCTGGTTGACGATGTGTTTCTTTTCTATATCGATATCTTCTCCCAGTTCGTCGATAAGGGCTTCAAGGCTCGCGAGGCTTTCGTTGATGGCGGTGTGGAAGCTCCGCGAACAGCGGAACCAGTAGTTTCCTTCCCCGTCGCTGAAGAGCGCGATAAACCCCAGATCGTTTTTTCCCTTTTTCCAGAGCGCGGGGAGGAGGAGATCCGCAAGATGTTCCACAAGGGCGCCGGGGTTATCCGCTGAGTTGAATTTGTCCTTCCGGGGCCAGGTCCGAGCGAGCGCGCCTTCGATTTCAAGGGAAGGGGCAAGCGAGAGGATAAGCGAAAGCCTTTCTCCCTCGAGGATTGTGTACCCGCCGTCCGTAACGACCACTCCCCGGAGCCCCCTGTACATGCCGTTCCTGCCGCCCTGAAGGGCCGCTTCTTTTCCGGCGTCGTCCTTTACGCGGGAAAGCCTTTCCCAGGGAAGCCGCACCTGCTTTTTCCCCTTGACCGCCGTTATCTCGAAAATTTCCCCGCATATCTTTATGCCGCCCGTAAAGCCGCGCGGTTTCCGTTTTTCTCTTTCTTCCGTTTCGCGCCCGTCCTTTGTAATGTTGAAGGCGGAAAGGAATTTCGGATCGAGCCGTTCAAGAATTTCGGGGGAAAGCGGCGAGACGGACATGGCGTACATCCTTGTTGTCCGCACTATTTCCCCGGCCACTATGTAACGCGGGCCGGAAGAGCCTTCCCTGCCGTGCCTGAACATTACCGATCCGGGATGTATGGTGATGCGGTCCGCGGTAAGGCTGCGGTAGCTGTGCCGTTCCGCCCTGCCGCCGCTTTCGCGGACGCAGACAAACTGTATGAGCCCGCGGGCGACGCAGTACAGGTAGTCTTCCACGCTTCCCCCGTGTCCTATGGGGATGCCGAGCGATCCCGTGATCTCTTCAAGCTGCGCGGCGACGTTGATTATTTCCGCCATGGCCCTTTCGTCAAGGTAATTTTTTTCGCAGAATTTCTCCCTGTTTGCCGAATCACGGCAGGCCCTGAACAGCCTGAGAAAGGAAACGAAGTCCCCGCCGGGATCGCGGAAGTTGTGATGCGCCTTTCTGGCCTCCAGTTCTTCGCCCGGCGGAAGCACGTACGGGCTCTGCGTGGAAAGAAAAGCCGCGGCGATTATGGTTTCTTCCGTTACGTCGGGACATCGCAGCAGGGCTTCCACGATGATGCGGGACTGCCGGGGCGGAAGGGGAAATTCCGTCATGAGTTTTCCCGTGCGCGAAAGGCTCCTGTCGTCCTCAAGCGCGTCAAGCAGATTCAGCGTTTCCATCGCGGCGATGATCCCTTCGCGTCCGGGCGGCGATATAAAATCGAATTCCTCGAAGTTGGTGATCCCCAGGTCCGCCATGCGCAGCACCACTTCCGAAAGATCGGTGCGGAATATTTCTTCCACGGTAAAAAGACTGCGGTTTTCGAAATCCCTCCTTGTGTACAGCCTGTAACAGGTTCCCGCCCTGGTCCGTCCGGCCCTGCCCTTCCTCTGGTTTGCCGACGCCTTTGATATGGGGGCTTCGACAAGGCTGGAGGTGAAGGTACGGGGGTTGTACCAGTTGAGTTTCGAGAGCCCCGAATCTATTACGCAGGCGATCCCGTCTATGGTCACCGAGGTTTCGGCGATGTTGGTCGCTATTACCGCCTTGGTCTTTCCCGCCGGAGGGGGAACGAAGACGCGCTCCTGTTCTTCCCTGCCGAGCCTTCCGTACAGGGGAAGTATGTGAAGGTAGCGGCCCGCGGGCCCCGAGGCCAGGCGGTTCATGCAGTCCTTGATCATCTTCTCTCCGGGAAGAAAGATAAGGATGTCCCCGCCGCGTTTTTCGCCTATGAAGCGCTCGACGATGGATTCCGTTTTTTCAATGATCGCCTCGGGGGAATTGTAGCCCGAGCCGTCCGCCGGTACGGGATCGTAGATCAGCGTTACCGGATACACGGGGGCCTCTATCTTTACCACGGGACATTCGCCCAGATACTCGGAGAAAACACCGGCGTTAATTGTCGCCGAAGAGATGATCACCCTGAAGTCCTTTCTGCTTTCAAGCGTCCTTTTAAGGAGGCCGAGGATGAAATCGATGTTAAGGCTCCGTTCGTGGGCCTCGTCTACCACGAGGAGACTGTACTTTGAAAGCCATGGATCGAGTTTCATCTCCTGCAGGAGTATTCCGTCCGTCATGATCTTGATCTTCGTGGCCGGGGACGTCCTGTCCTCGAATCGCATCTTGTAACCGGCAAGGGCGGGAATCTCCGTTCCCGTCTGGCGGGCGATGTAGCTGCTTACCGACACCGCCGCGATGCGCCTTGGCTGGGTTACTCCGATAATCCCCCTTTGCGAAAAACCCGCCTCGTGCAGTATTAACGGAAGCTGCGTGGTCTTGCCGGACCCTGTAGGGCTCTCCACGACCACAGCCTGATTATGTTCCAGCGCGTTAAGGATAAGATCCTTGTGCCGGTATACGGGAAGATCAAGATACTTCATAACACAATCATAACGCGCGCGGCGAAAAGTTAGAAGGGAGGAGTGTCCGTGTGCGAATCAAAAATTTCAAAATGAAAAGATTGTGCATGAATTTTTTCTTCCTCTAATGGACACGTTGCGGTAGTAGTGTTATAATAAAATCGTACTGTGTGACGACAGTTATAAAACTGGGAGGCGGGAGGAGCTGCATGAGCAAGCATGTGTTCTTTTTCGGCGAAGGCAGGGCCGAAGGAGATGCCGGAATGAAAGATCTGCTGGGAGGCAAGGGAGCCAACCTTGCGGAGATGACGAATCTTGGCATTCCGGTTCCGCCGGGGTTCACGATTTCTACCGAAGTATGCGCGGCCTATTATGAAAAGAAGGGCGGATACTACGCTCCGGCCGTCAGGGAAGAAGTGGCGGCGAATTTAAGGCGACTTGAAAAAGTCAGGGGCAAGCGTCTGGGCGATCCGGACGATCCCCTTTTGGTGTCGGTGCGTTCGGGCGCCGCGGTTTCCATGCCGGGGATGATGGACACAATCCTGAACCTTGGAATGAACGACAGGGCGGTTCACGGGCTCGCGGAAAAAACGGGGAATCCCCGTTTCGCGTGGGACGCCTACCGCCGCTTTATACAGATGTACGGCGACGTGGTCATGGGCGTGCCCGGCGGCGACTTTGAGGACGCGATAGCCGCCGTTAAAAAAGCCAGGGGCATAGAGCTTGACACGGATCTTGACGAGGGCGATCTGGAGCGCCTTGTCGGCGAATACAAGAAGATCGTCAAACGCCGCAAGGGAAAGGATTTTCCGCAGGCGCCGCAGGATCAGCTCTGGGGCGCCATAAACGCCGTTTTCGGTTCATGGATGAACGAGAGGGCTATCACGTACCGCCGGCTTAACGATATCCGCAGTCTCAGGGGTACGGCGGTGAATGTCCAGGCCATGGTTTTCGGCAACTTCGGAGAGGACTCGGGCACCGGCGTGTGTTTCAGCAGGGACCCGTCCACGGGTAAAAATGAATTTTACGGCGAATACCTTATGAACGCGCAGGGCGAAGACGTAGTGGCCGGCATCAGGACGCCCGAAAAGATCGCCACGCTTGCCGAACGGAACCCCGTCATCTACAGGAAGCTTGTCACCATTAAAGACAAGCTGGAAAAACACTTCCGCGACATGCAGGACATGGAATTTACCGTTCAGCAGGGGGAACTCTTCCTGCTTCAGACACGGAACGGCAAGCGCGCCGGCGGAGCCGCCGTCAAATGCGCCGTAGACATGGTGGCGGAAAAACTCATTGACAAAAAAACCGCCATACTCAGGGTAAGCCCGTCCCATCTGGATCAGCTGCTGCACCCCATGATAGATTCCGCGGCCCTGAAAACCGTGAAGCCCGTAACGCGGGGGCTTAACGCCTCGCCGGGGGCGGCTTCAGGCAGGATAGTCTTTACCGCGAAGGACGCGGAGGTCTGGCACGAGCGGGGCGAAAAAGTTCTCCTTGTGCGCAAGGACACAAGCCCCGAGGACATAGGGGGCATGGTGGTTTCCCAGGGGGTCCTCACTTCCACCGGGGGCATGACCAGCCACGCCGCGGTAGTCGCCAGGGGCATGGGCACTCCCTGCGTGGCCGGAGCCAAGGGCGTTTCCGTTCAGGAAAATACCGCCGTCATAGGCGGAAAAACATACCGGGAAGGCGACTGGCTTTCCATAGACGGCCATACCGGCGACGTATACGAAGGAAGGCTGCCCCTTGTTACTCCCGATATTTCCGGGGACATGAGCGTCTTCCTCAGCTGGTGCGACGACGTGCGCGCGTCTTCGGCGCGCGGAAACGTCAAGGGATTCCAGGTCAGGGCCAACGCCGATCAGCCCGAAGACGCCAAGCGCGCCTTTGCCTTCGGCGCGGAGGGCGTGGGGCTCTGCCGTACCGAGCACATGTTCTTTGACAGGGAAAAGCTCATCCATTTTCAGGCGATGATAGTGGCGGATACCGAAAAAGACCGGCGCGCCCAGCTTGCGAAGGTACTTCCCCTTCAGCAGAAGGATTTTTTCGGGATCTTCAAAGCCATGGAAGGCAGGCCCGTGACCATAAGGCTCCTTGATCCGCCGCTTCATGAATTTGTTCCCCACACCAAGGAAGAGGTCGACGAGCTTGCCTCCCACATCGGCGTGAGCGCGGCGGATCTGCAGCCCAAGATAGACAGGCTCCATGAAGCCAATCCCATGCTGGGGCACCGCGGCTGCCGCCTCGCGGTGACATACCCTGAAATTTACGACATGCAGGTGGAAGCGCTGGCCAGGGCCGCGGTGGACTGCGTAAAGCGGAAGATCCCCGTTGAGCCCGAGATCATGATCCCCATCGTGATTACGGCGCGCGAATTGAAGCTGCTCCGCCCCAACGCCGAGGCCGTTCTCGCGAGGGTCTTCAAGGAGGCCGGAGTAAAGCTCAAGGTAAAAATAGGAACGATGATAGAAGTTCCCAGGGCGGCGATACGTTCGGGCCACATCGCGAGGTACGCGGATTTTTTCAGCTTCGGCACAAACGATCTTACCCAGATGACTTTTGCCTTTAGCCGCGACGACGTGGCTTCCTTCCTTCCCGTGTACCTTGAAAAAAACGTTCTTGACGTTGATCCCTTTAAGTCCATCGACGAGGAAGGAGTCGGTTATCTTATACAGAACGCCGTTGAGCAGGGCCGCGCGGTTAATACCGGCCTCAAGGTCGGCATCTGCGGCGAGCACGGGGGCGATCCCGCCACTATTGACTTCTGTTACAGGGTGGGTTTAAGTTATGTATCATGTTCACCATTCCGGGTTCCTCTTGCCCGCCTGGCCGGCGCGCAGGCGGTGTTAAACAATTCCGGATTGAATATAAAAAAGGCATCTCAGGCGGCGCGAGCCGGCGGGAAGGCCGCTGCTAGGGTGAGTAGCAGAACAACACACGCAAAGGGGGAAGAAATGGCACTTACACCAGATGCGGCGGCGAAGAAACCCGCTGCTGCGAAGAAACCCGCGGCGGCAAAGAAAACGGCCGCTGCGAAGAAACCGGCCGCGGCGAAGAAGCCTGCGGCGGCAAAGAAACCGGCTGCGGCAAAGAAACCCGCGGCGGCGAAGAAACCCGCTGCTGCGAAGAAACCTGTTGCCGCGAAGAAACCGGCGGCGGCAAAGAAACCTGCGGCCGCGAAGAAGCCGGCCGCGGCAAAGAAACCCGCCGCGGCAAAAAAGCCCGCGGCAAAGAAGTAATAGAGTTGTTCAATAGCCGGCAGGCCGGCTGGACTAAACAACCTGATATGAACGGCTGGAAAAAAGAAAATTCACCAGGGAGTTTGAGCCAATCCCGCTGGGACTGGCTTGGGGACTTTCACGGAGTTATTGCAAATTCTTTTTTACTCCGTGTTTCTCCGTGTCTCCGTGGTTTTTCTTGAATACGGCAATCGTTTATCAGTGATTTTAGTGTAATCATCCTGCCGGAGCCGTTGAACAAGCTCCGTTGCAAAGCGCGGTTTTGGTTGCCAGACAAGTCCAATACCGTTTCTGTTTGTGTGAGGGAACTTTCGGATCTTCCGAAAGTTCCCTCAGCCGTTTTGGATGTGATACTATGGGTAAAGAGAGGTGGTTTTTATGCAGTATGTTGAATATGGAAAAACAGGCGCCAGAGTTTCCCGGCTGGGAATGGGATGCATGCGGCTTCCGTCGTACGAAAAGGACGGGAAGACAATCTATGACGAGGAAAAAGGCATAGCCCTTATTCACCGGGCCATGGAACTTGGGGTGAACTACTTTGACACGGCTCCCTATTACTGTGACAAACTGAGTGAAGACATTGTGGGCAAGGCCCTCAAGGGAAAGCGGGAAAAGGTGTTCCTTTCCACGAAGAATCCCATTGACAATGATTCGGGCGACGATTATGAAAAGCGGCTTGAAACGTCGCTTAAAAAACTCGATACCGGTTACATAGACTTCTACCATTTTTGGGGAATCAGCCTTGATACTTTTATGAACAAGATACGGGTCAAGGACGGCCCGTGGGACAGGGCGAAGAAGCTGAAACAGGCGGGACTGATACGGCACATTTCCTTTTCTTTCCACGACAAGGCGGGAAACATGGGGGAAATCATAAAGCGCGCGGACGGCGTGCTTGAGTCTGTCCTCTGCCAGTACAATCTCCTCGATCTTTCCAACGAAAAAGATATAGATTTTGCCTGCGGCGAAGGGCTTGGCGTCGCGGTCATGGGGCCTGTGGGAGGCGGAAGGCTCGGCGCTCCTTCACAGGTGATACAGGCGCTGCTTCCCGGCAAGGTGCAGAGTTCCGCGGAAGTGGCCCTCCGTTTTGTGTTTAACAACCCCGGCGTGCACATAGCCCTTTCGGGCGTTAGTACCATTGCGCAGCTTGAAGAAAACGCCGCGCTCGCGGACAACATAAGGCCCCTTTCCCCCGGAGAACTCGAGCAGATAGACGCCATGATGAAAGAGAACGAGCGCCTCGCGGGACTTTACTGTACGGGCTGCAAGTACTGCATGCCCTGTCCCCAGGAAATCAATATCCCCGAAATCTTTACCATCATGAATTACCACCGGGTGTACAAGATCACCGGTTACGCCAAATCCGCCTACGCGGAAATCGGCAAGGTGGACTGGAGGAACTACAAGAACGCTTCCGCCTGCGTTGACTGCGGGGCCTGCGAGGAAAAATGTCCCCAGAAACTTCCCATACGACAACAGCTCAAGGAGACGCACGCGACGCTTGCCATGTAACAGCTGTGAATAATCCCCTCCTCAAGACGCTGAAGGGCCTTCGGGGCAATCCCCGCGCCTGCGTATACACCGAACCAATGTGGGGTCTTTCGATGAACCTCTGCCTCCCCTACGCGTCGGTGTATATGCTTGCCCTGGGGCTTAAGGATTCGGAGGTGGGGCTTATTGCCACGATCTACATGCTCGTGCAGGTGGTGTTCGCCTTTCTTTCGGGGGCCATCACCGACAAGATGGGCCGGCGCAAGACAACGGCGGTCTTCGATTTTATTTCATGGAGCATTCCCTGCCTCATCTGGATGGTGGCCCGGGATTTCTGGTTCTTTTTTGTCGCCGCCATTTTCAACGGGGCAATGAAGGTTACCACCAATTCCTGGGACTGCCTCATGGTGGAAGACGCCGAGAAAAGCCAGATCACAAGAATCTATTCCCTGGTAATAGTGTGCGGGCAGCTTTCCGCGCTCTTCGCCCCCATTTCTTCCGTATTGGTTTCCCGCCTTACCCTTGTTCCCGCCATACGTATACTCTACGTCAACGCCTTTGTGGTGATGACGGTAAAGCTCGTGATCCTCTACTCCGTTTCCCGCGAAACGGGGACGGGCCTTGTGCGCATGAGGGAAACAAAGGGGAAGAGCCTTTTCAGCCTGCTTAAGGGATACGGCGGGGTATTCAGAATAATAGCGAAATCAAAGGGAACGGTTTTTTCGCTTGTAATAGCGGCCCTCGTGGGAGCCGTCGGCATGATAAACACGACCTTCTGGCAGGTAATCGTAAGCAGGAAACTCCTTATTCCCGATCCGCTGCTCCCCGTCTTTCCCATGCTTCGTTCCGTGCTGGCAATCGTGTTTCTTTTTACCGTTATTCCCTTTATCGCGCGGCTTACGTTAAGGACGCCCCTGCTTTTGGGTTTTGCCGCCTATCTTGCCGGCCAGACTCTGCTTGTCCTTACCCCCGTTACGGGAATGCTCCGGTACGTGCTGCTCCTTGTTTCCCTTGCCTGCGACGGGTTTGGTTCGGGAACGCTCGCCATGCTGGCCGAGTCCCTCGTGGCCCTTCACGTCAACAAAGAGGAAAGGGCGCGGGTCATGTCCATTCAGCATATGATCATCATGTTCGCCACGTCCCCCTTCGGCTGGATAGGGGGAATCCTCTCGGGCATTTCACGGAGCCTTCCCTTTGTGCTGACCATCTGCATGCTCATTGCGGGCGCGGCGGTAACCGCGCTGTACTACGGCTTTAACCCCGGAGAACTCAAGGTGGGCGGCTACGCTCACGAGGACGAAGGGAACGCGGAACTTTCCCCGCCCCGGGGGAATACGGAGGAAGCGTGAACAGGCGCGAAAAACAAAAGGCGGAAACGTTTGTCGATATCATGAGATCCGCCGAGGAACTGTTCATGCGGCAGGGCTATGAAAAAACGTCGATGCAGGAAATCGCGAGCCATTCGGGCCTTACCAAGGGCGCGCTGTACCACCACTTCGCCTCCAAGGAAGATCTGCTTGAACGCATGTGCGCCGATCATTACGCGGCGCTCCTCAGGGCGGCGTCTCCCGTCGCCGGTCCTGATGTCCGCGCGGAAGTTCCCGGCTCCGCCTTTGGGCGTCTGCGGCGCGTCCTTGACATTTCACGCGGCATGGGGATGAGCACGGTTACTTTTGTGTCCGAATACCTCAAGCTGCGGCAGGACGAAAGCGGCGTCATGCTCAGGGAAAGGCTCCGCAAATACGACAGGCAGTTCTACATCGATCTTGTCGCGCCCCTCTTGCGGGAGGCAAAGGAAAAAAAGGAATG
>JAISEB010000237.1 GCA_031264395.1 Treponema sp.
AAACCTGAATGAATGTCGCCCGACCATACCAGCGCGCCGTAACGCTGGCTTCCCGCCCAGGCGCAGCGGAGAAGGTTGAGTATGTTCTCCTGCCCGGCGGCCTTCATTCCGTCGAAGAATGTTTTCGCGTACATCACGGGGTAGATGTTGCCTATCTCAAGATCCGGTCCCAGATGATAACGGTAATTGTCAAAATCATACACCGAATATTCAGGCTCCGCCTCATCAAGCCAGAAGATCTTTATCCCCTTGTCGTAATAATTCTTCTTCGCCTTTTCCCACACAAAGGCCCGCGCGTCAGGATGTGTCGCGTCATAGTGAATAACGGGAGACCGGTAGCCCATGGCAACCCTCATGCCGCGCTCGGTACGGATAAGATAGCCCTTCCGCAGCATCTCTTCGTAATTCTCGCTTTTTTGCTCAACGGTAGGCCAGATTGAAACCATCAGCTCTATTCCCATTTGCTTAAGCTCCGCGATCATGGCGGCGGGATCGGGCCAGTACGCCGGATCGAATTTCCATTCACCCTGATAAGGCCAGTGAAAAAAATCAACAACAATTACCGAAATGGGCAGCCCCCGCTTTTTGTACTCGCGGGCTACCCCAAGGAGTTCTTCCTGGGTCTGGTAACGGAGCTTGCACTGCCAGAAGCCCATGGCGTAACCGGGCATCATGGGGACAGTCCCCGTTGCCCGCGCGTAGGCCTCTTCGATTTCCCGGGGGCTGTCTCCCGCGGTGATCCAGTAGTCTATCAGTTTGGACGATTTCGCTTCCCAGCTTGTAACATTCTTCCCGAATACGGCCCGGCCCACAGCGGGATTGTTCCAGAGGAAACCGTAGCCCAGAGAGGAAAGCGCGAAGGGAACGCTCGCCTGCGAATTGCGGTGGGCCAGTTCCAGATCGGCGCCCTTGAGGTTGAGGAACGGCTGCTGGTACTGCCCCATGCCGTAGATCCTTTCCCCGGCGTCAGGCGATTCGAAACGCACAGTAATTTCGTAGCCGCCCCCGATGATGGGCTTGTATTCCCGCGCCTCTATTTCAAGGGCGCTGCACGTCTTTGACGTGATGTCCCTGCGGTTGCGGACGTACTCATCCAGAAGCAGGACGCCCCCGGAATTGTACACGGAAATTTTTCCCGCGGAATTTATCCGCGCTTCTATTTTCCCGTTCCGTATGGACGCCCCTTCTTCCCCTATGGTAATACCGGCGGCGCAGGGCCCCGGCGGAAGAAGGGCCCAGTCGCATTCGGGCATTTCCGCCATCTTCGTGCCCCTGACCCTGAGGCTGTTTTCGCCCCAGCTTTCGATCCACACCTTCTCGGCGTCATACCGGTACACGAGCCTGTTTCCTTCCCTTGTAAAATCACTCATTGTCATCCTCCGTATTTTGCAGTTCCCGCGAAAGGCGGTAAAATGTTTCAAGTTCCCCGGCGGGCGCGATGTCCGTCCGCGTGTGGGTAAGGGAAAGGGCGAAGGGTTCAAAATACACAAGCCGGTTCCCCGCGTAACCCAGGGTGATAAAGAGCCCCTCTTCTCCCCCGTCGGTATTCTCCATGCCGCCGAAGACATAGTTCCCCAGCGACCAGAAGACCGCCTTCCCTTCTATCCACTCGAACCCCTGCACCACATGGGGATGGGAACCAATAACAAGATCGGCCCCGCTTTTTACCAGATCCGTATACAGACGCCGCGTGGCCTCGTCCGGCCGCCGCGACCATTCCCATCCGCCGTGAAAAAGCACGACGCACAGAGGCGGCGCGCCGTCCCGGTTTTCGGAAAAACGCGCCACAAGTTTTTCGGCGCCGCCTTTTCCCGCGTGCAGTATGCCCGCCTTTTCACGTTCCGCGGCGACGGAAAGCCCGTCCCAGCCGTTTCTTTCGCGCGGGTAGGAGGCAAGGCCGTACACCCTGATTTCAGTCCCGTCCGCCTCAAAAACGGCGGGCCGCGAAGCCTCCTCGTCGCTGAGTCCCGCGCCGAGTATACCCAGACGGGCGTCCTTGAGGTGGGCAAGGGTGTCAAGAAAGGCGCTTTCACCGTAATCGTAAATATGGTTGTTCGCAACAAGTACCGCGTCAATGCCGGCGCCCGCAAGGGCCTTTGCCGTTTTCGGTTCGAAACGGAAATTGAAGGACTTCGACACCTTCTCTCCCCGGCTGCTCACGCATCCTTCAAGGTTGATGAGGGCAAGATCCGATCCGGCAAGTTTTTCGGCCGTGCCGCCAAAGATGCCCGCCGGCCCTTCGTCAAAAAGAATGCCGCCCGCCCCCCTGTCGAGCATGACGTCTCCCCCGGCGGCAATCCAGGTAACGCGGGGCGCCGTCCTGGGAAGGGAAGAAGGGGTCTCCCGTATCAGCGCCGTGAGCGCCTCAATTTTTTTCGCGATGCGGGAGGCGGCCCTGCCCCTGACGGGCCTCCCCTCCTCGCCTGAATCCATTCTAACGCGAAGAGCGCGGAGCCTTACCAGGGGATACCCTTCATCCTCAACGGAAAGGCCGTCGACCCGCAGGGCTATATCAGGCGGCTTTAGATCCGAAAGGGGAACGAGCGCCTCCCCGCCTGAAAGGCAGTCCGCAAGGGACGTCCCGGTTCTGCCTGAAAGGGCGTTGTCCTTCGGCACAAACCATGCAAGCGAAAGGGGAATGCCGTCAAACCCCTCCGGCGCGTCAAACGTATCAGGCGCGTCAAACGCGCCCAGCGCCTTTTCGCCGCCCTCTATCCAGGAAGAAACCAGCTCCATGACGATAAAAGGCCCCCTCGCCCCGTCCCGGGAAACAAGGCGGAGCGCGGGGCCTTCATCTTCCGTCCCGGCAAAAAACGATTCAACAAAAGCCCGTTCCGCCGCGTAAAAACCGGCAAGGTCCCCGGAGGCAAATCCGTCGCCGGTAATCACAACGGAATCAACAACGGGCCCGCAGGAACACAGGACAAGGGCCGCGCAGACAACGGGCGGAAACTTCATGAGGGGAGTATACCACGGGGCGGCCCGGATTCCAATACAGTTTACAAAGCCGCGGCGTTTTCCTGATTATAAATTGCGGTTAATGAATCCTGCAACACCTGGGAAAAATTGATATGCTTCTCTTCCGCAAAGGTATTAAGCCACGCGGGGATCGTCAGGTTTTTCCGTACCGCCTTGCTGCCGTACTTTTCCGTATAAGCGTCCATGTCCAGAACGAGGATGCTAACAAAGCCCCCCGGATCGGGATGGATTGCCTCAACAGGGCTTGCTTGTGGTACAGGTTTCCCGTCCTCAAGCTCGGTGAGTACCCAGCCGGAGGCGGCGTCTGTTCCCATGATGACAGCCTCGGCAAGAGAGGCCCCGCCGCTTGCACAACCGGGAAGATCCGGCACTTCTACGGCATAACCGCCTTCACCTTCATAGAAAATTGCGGGGTATGTAAGTTTCATTGTTTGCCTCCTATACCAGCCTGTTTCAGAATGGACTTGATAATCACCGGCGCAATGTCCCCGGAATGATAGGGAATCGTTACTTTGCCCGGTTTCGTCAAATGGACGTATTGATGATGGGAACCCTTAACAGCCTTGAGGGTCCAGCCGTCATTCAAAATAATCCGTTCGATTTCCTGAAACTTCATATTGAATTATACGCACTATGCGCATTAAATGTCAAGAGGCTTTTTGAAGGTTTTTGAT
>JAISEB010000255.1 GCA_031264395.1 Treponema sp.
CTTGACGCCGATGTTCTGGCCTGGTTCAAGGCTTATGGGAAGGGGTATCAAAGCCGGATAAATGCGGTACTTCGGGAAGTCATGCTGCGGACTACGCAGAATCAGGCATAAGGCAAAAACGGCAGACGAAAACGGTTCATGTGGGAAATGCGGACTTGACGGCCGCATTGTTTTCCTGTCTTTGTTGTGCTATCATGCTTCCATGAACGCCGATGAACTGCGCAGTAAATATATTGAATTTTTTGTGTCAAAAGGACACGCCCGGATCGAGGGGAAGTCCCTGCTTCCCGACAACGATCCCACAGTGCTTTTTACCACCGCCGGGATGCATCCTCTGGTTCCCTATCTTCTGGGCGAAGAACATCCGGCGGGGAGGCGTTTAACCGACTACCAGAAATGCATACGCACCGGGGATATAGAATCGGTGGGCGACGGAAGCCATTTAACTTTTTTTGAGATGCTGGGCAACTGGTCCCTGGGGGACTATTTCAAGGAAGGGGCCATCGGCATGAGTTTTGAATTCCTCACGTCCCCGAGGTGGCTGGGCATTCCCGTGGAAAAACTCGGGATCACGGTGTTCAAAGGCGAGGGGGACATAGAGCGGGACGAGGAATCCGCCGCCGTCTGGAAAAGCCTTGGCATTCCGGAAAACCGCATCGCGTATCTGCCCTGGGAAGACAACTTCTGGGGTCCCGCGGGCAGCACGGGCCCCTGCGGCCCCGATTCGGAAATGTTCTATTATGTTGGGGAAGCTCCCTGCGGGCCCGACTGCAAGCCCGGCTGTTCCTGCGGCAAGTGGCTTGAAATCTGGAACGATGTTTTCATGCAGTACAATAAGACTTCTCCGGGCGCAGACGGCGCTCCCGGTCTTTACGAGCCCCTTTCCCGCAAATGCGTGGATACCGGCATGGGTATAGAGCGGACCATCACCATTCTCAACGGAAAGGCGTCGGTGTACGATACGGATATTTTCGCCCCCATTATCGCGGGCATAGAAAAGGCCGCGGGCTGTTCCTACGGCGGCGATCCCGCGCGGGACGAGTCCATACGGATCATCGCCGATCATGTCCGTTCGGCGGCTTTCATTCTGGGAGATCCAAGGGCGGTAAGTCCCTCCAATGTCGGCGCGGGCTATGTACTGCGCCGCCTTATACGGCGGGCGGTGCGCCACGGGAGGCGGCTTGGCATGTCCTTCCCCCTCCTTTCCCCCATCGCCGGTATTGTTATCGAAAAAATGAAGGGCCCCTACCCGGAACTGGAGGGGAACCGCGCCTTTATCATCACGGAACTCGACAACGAGGAGGCGAAATTCCTCGAGACGCTTCAAAAGGGGGAACATGAATTTGAAAAGCTCCTCCCCAATCTCCTTAAAGATCCCCGGAAGATCATTTCCGGCCGCCTTGCCTTCAGGCTTTACGATACTTACGGCTTCCCCATAGAGCTTACCCAGGAACTGGCAGGGGAACACGGCATGACGGTGAACCGGGAAGAATTTGACGAGGCGTTCAAAAAACACCAGGAACTTTCCAGATCCCAGGGCGGGCAGGTTTTCAAGGGGGGGCTTGGGGATCAGGGTGAAATGGCGGTAAAGTACCACACCGCCACCCATCTTCTGCACAGGGCCCTCCGTATGGTCCTTGGGGATCATGTCATGCAGAAGGGGTCCAATATCACCGCCGAACGCATGCGTTTCGATTTTTCCCATAACGCCCCCATGACGGGGGAAGAAATCGCAAAAGTCCAGGACATCGTCAACGGGCACATCAAAAAAGATCTTCCCGTAACAATGGAAATCATGAGCCTTGAAGACGCCAAAGCAGCCGGGGCCATTGCCCTTTTTGGTGAAAAGTACGAATCTCAAGTCAAGGTTTATACTATTGGGGACGAGGCGTCGGGGATCTTTTCAAGGGAAGTCTGCGGCGGCCCCCATGTGGAGCGGACAGGGGCCATGGGCGCTTTTGTCATACAGAAGGAACAATCCTCATCGGCCGGGGTAAGAAGGATCAGGGCTGTCCTTGAACAGGGGTGAACAAGACGCATGCGTCTGTAACTTCAGGCGTGCGCTTATTTTTTATAATTGAAGGTATGTATATGAAAAGGTTGTTTTTTATCATTTTTGGGATACTCGGGTCCCTGGCTTTTGCCCAGGATCTGCAGCTTCAGCCTATTGCGAAGGTGAATTTGATCAAGACCGAGGTTATCACGGTAAAACAGTACCGTTCCGAGGTTGAAAGGACCGAAAAAACATCCGGCAGGGCCTTTACGCCGGAACTGCGCAGGCAGATTCTGGACATGATGATCAACGAAAAACTGGTCCTTCAGGCGGCCGAACGGGACAAGGTCGCCATAAGCGAGAACGAGGTGAACCAGCAGTTTGACCAGCTCCGCGCCATGTTGTCCAGAAACATAGGGGGACGCCAGCCCACGGAGGCGGAATTCGCCACCGCGGTGCGAAACCAGTACGGCCTTGAACTGCCGGCCTTCCGCGATCAGGTAAGGCGCCAGCTTATCGCCAACAAATACCTCAACCTTAAAAAGGAAACCGTGCTCAAATCCTTTACGGAGCCGACAGAGGAAGACATCATAAAGACCTACGATCTTATCAAGGCACAGTTTGTCCGCCCCGACGTGATCCGGTTCTCCATGCTGCAGATTCCCTACGGCAGCAACGCCGCGGAAGCCCGGAGAACCGCCGAAGGGCTGATCAGGGAAATAGGCTCCAGTGCGACGAAATTCGATGAAAAAGTCAACAGCGCCCGTTCCCCCAGCGCGAACGCGGGTTACCAGAGCTACAAGGACGAGTACATTCAGAAGGATATGCAGACTCAGCAGATGATGGGGGCCGATTTTGTCACCACCGCTTTCAGCCTGAAACAGGGGGAAGTCTCCCGGCTGCTTGATAACGGCCAGTTTTTCAGGATCATCAAGATTTCCGAAACCTACGAGATGAAGGCCCTTCAGCTTGACGATATTTTCCAGCTCGGCACCCCCTACACGGTCCGCGACTACATAGGCAATACCCTTATGCAGGAACGCCAAATGGCAGTCCTCCAGCAGGCCACCGAGGAACTAACGAGGGAACTGCGGGCCGGAAGAACCTATGAAGATCCGGACAACAACAGGGAATACAAAAGAATCATGGATCAGATCGTCTGGTAATGGCATCCCGCAGAAAAGGGCGAATTCTGGCCTTTCAGGCGCTGTACTCGTGGGATGCGGTAAAGGTTCCCGTAAGGGAACTTTTGCAGTTTTCGTGGGCCGGGGAAAAGAGCGTTCTCCTGGACAAGGGGATTTCCGATTTTTCCCGGCTTTTGACGATGGGCACCATAGAAAACATTGAAACCGTAGACAGCATGATCCGCGCGCACCTTGAAAACTGGGACATCTCACGGCTTAACCGGGTCGATCTTGCCATTTTAAGGATGAGCGTCTATACCCTGATGTTTCAGACCGACATTGCCCCTTCCATTACCATCAACGAAGCAATAGGCATTTCAAAGGAATTCGGCGCCGAAGATTCCTACCGCTTTGTCAACGGCGTACTGGACAGCATACGCAGGGCGCTGGAAGAAAAGCCGTGTCCAGAGGGCTAAGCCTGTTTCAGGGCCGCCTGCTCCGGGCGGTTTTTATTTCCGGCCTTATCCTTTCGGCCCTTATAAGCGTACCGCTTGGTGTCCTTTCGGTCTTGTCCTTTATGCGATCCGGGCTTTACCGGGGGGAAGAGGCCGGGGGTGGATCATGGAGAGGTTCCCTCGCGGAATTCGACGCGCTTGCCGCCGCCGGAGCGGACCCCGATCTGCTTGAGCGCATCCTTAACCAGCTTGAAAAACAGGCGGAAGGGGTTGAATCCCGGCTTTCGCTTCTAAAAAGAAGGCGGGAACTTTCGGGACGCGCCCCCCGTTTTTTGAACGCCTACAGGGACGCCGCGCGGAAGGCGGCGGACGATTTTCCCTATTCCCGGCCGCTGGCCGCCCTGGCCGCCGCCGCCCTGATCCACGATTCCCCCATGACCGGGGCACTGGCCGAAGAACTGCGAAAGTACACGCCGCTTCTGGAAGACGGCGCGTTCAGCCCCCTCGTTCTGGCCGCCCGCATTCTTCAGGGCGACATGCGGAACATCGAAAGGGCCCGCGCTTCCCCGCGCCTTGCGGCCCTTTTTTCAGACGCCTTTCCCCTTGTTTCAGGCGGAATGGACGCCGCGGAGGCCGAAGCGCTCATCGTTAATTTTGCCGTTCTTGATATTCTGGACGGCGGCGCGCGGGAAGCGGCCGCCCGCATCATACTCGCGGACACAGGGGAAAACGCCCGCCATAGTCCGGCCTTTCTCCGCTTTGCCGCGGAATACTACTACGATTTCGGGGACCCGCTCAGGGCGGCGGGCGTTTTTTCGGAGCTTGAAGGGGAAGAAGCGCTGATCCGGGAAGCCGACTCCCTGTGGCTCGCGGGTTACCCCGAGGCGGCCGGAAATATCTGGAAGGCGCTGGTTTCGCCGGAAAGAAGGGAAGAGGCACAGGCGCCTTCCGCCGCGCTTGCCGCAGTTCCGGTTTCAGGGGGAACCCGTATCCGCAG
>JAISEB010000292.1 GCA_031264395.1 Treponema sp.
GTCTCTTCAAAGGAAGGCATGAAGCGGACGCGGTATACGCCGCCGCCGTCATAAAAACCGTCGGCCGTTACGGTTTCGCTTTTGCTCCGGAACGTTCCCCGTATGGCGCGGCCGGTAAAGGGATTGCCGTCCTCCCTGCCCGCGGCGGCCGCCTCGAAGACGTCCCATCTTTCAACTTTTTCAGGAAACGCGCATTCCGCCATTATCCCTCCCTTCCGCAAGCTGCCGGGTTACCAAACAAGTCTATTACTGTTTGACCGCTCCGGCAACTCCTTCGACGAAGTATCTCTGGAAGATGAGATATACAAGCAGTACCGGCAGCACCGATATGAGGACACCCGCGCAAAGATAGCCGAAATCGGTGCTGTGTTCCTGAACGAAAGTCATGAGCCCCACCGGAACCGTTTTCTTGCCGTTGTCGTTGATGATAATCAGGGCCAGAATATATTCATTCCAGGTGGCAAGGAAGTCCATGATTACAAGCGTCGCAATGGCCGGTTTTGCGATGGGCAGGATGATGTTCCAGAAGAGCCGCCATTTGCCGCAGCCGTCTATCCGCCCCGCGTCGTCGATGTCCGTCGGGATGGTACGGAAGAAACCGCGAAGAATCAGGATGCCGTAGGAAATGCCGAAACCCACATACGCATAGAAGAGGCCCCAGTAGGTGTTAATCAGTTTCAGCCTGCTGTAGATCACGTTAATCGGGACAAGGGCAACCTGGATGGGGAGCATCATGCCGACGATAAAGAAAATAAAGATGCCGGTCTTGTGCCTTATGTTAAGCCGCGTCATGGCAAAGGCGGCAAGGGCCTCCACGAAGATCCCCAGGGGAACCTTGAGGCAGCACACGACAAGATCGTTGCGCATATAGAGTAGCAGCCGTCCTTTGGTGATCGCGTTTGAAAAATTGCTCCACGCGATGACGGGAGGAATGCCGAAGAGTCCGACGTTGTTGTAGAAATCCCTCTTTGCCTTGATTGCCGTCGCGATGAGGGTATAGATCGGAGCCATCCATACCAGCACCATGACAAGCATGAAAAGGTAGATCCCGCATTTTTTCAGGGTTTTGAAACCGCCTGCCTGCATGGTACCCCCTAATCCTTCCGGGCCGTAAAGGAAACATACGGGACAATCACGATCATCATGAAGATAACCATGAGAACCGCGATGGCCGTTCCATAGCCAACGTTGTGGTAGCGGAATGTCTGCGAATACATGTAGAAGGACATCATCTGGGTGGCGTTGTTTGGCCCGCCCGCGGTAAGGCCCATGACTATGTCAAACACCTTCATCGCTCCCACAACAAGGTTCGCGATGACGATAACAAATGTTTCTTTCATCATGGGAATGGTGATGAGAAAAAACCGTTTTGGATTTGACGCCCCGTCTATCGTGGCGGCTTCCAGAACTTCCTCGGGTACGGTTTGAAGCCCCGCGAGGAAAAAAAGCATGGGGCCTCCCATTCCCTGCCATACCGACGCGCCGAAGATCGCGTAGATGCTGGCGGCAGGATCGGAAATCCACGTCTGCCGAAAATTAATGTGAAGGTATTTAAGAAACTGGTTAATGAAACCGAAACTCGGATTGTAGATCCACCGCCAGATGATGGCCACCGCGATGGGGGCTATGACCGCCGGAAAATAAAAATAGCCCCTGAAAAAAGTACGCCCCCTAAACTGCTTGTTAAGGATGACGGCGAAGCCCAGCGAAATCGTCATGGTCGCGAAAAGTGACAGGATGATCCATTTCAGGTTGTTTGAAATTGCCTTATGAAAAACAGGATCGCCGAAAAGACTGGTGAAATTGCCGATACCGATGAATTCCATCTTCGCGATGCCGTTCCATTTGAACAGGCTGACAACCAGAGAATAAAATACCGGGAAAACGACGACCGATACATAGATAACCGCCGCCGGCGCCAGGAACATGTACGATCCAGCCGTGTCTTTTTTTAATGCCACGAGGAACCTCCTTTCCGCCCGCTTCGAAAAACGGGCGGACAAAAGCGCCTGCGAATGATCGCACTATTTGCCGAGATATGTTTCAATGGCCGCCTGGATTATGGCCGCACCCTGCTGGGGCGTGGTCTCGCCGGTAACAACGCCGTCCTGTACACGGAAGAGGGCGTCGGAGACTTCCGTGGGGAAGGCCTGATCCGTCACGGTAAAGGTGCCGTTCGTGTTTGCCATGCCCATCATAATGGGAACATTGGGCTGATCCGGATTCCATTCCAGATCAATCAGGGGCAGCGTATTGTAGTACGTGGGGAATCTGGCCACATTTTCCCTGCTCTGGAAGAAATTGAGGAACTTCATGGCCGCCTCCAGTTCTTCCGGCGTAAGGTTCTTGTTGACCTGTATCATCTCCGCGAAGGCGGAAAGCCGGTTCGTGCCGCCCGAGGGGAAAGCGAAGACGCCGAATCTGCTTATGTCCTGTTCTTCCTGGTTAATTGTTCCGTCAAGCCACTGGCCTTCGACAACCATGCCTGCATTTCCGGTATAGAATTCAAAACCCAAATCGCTGGGATCAAGCGTTATGAAACCGGCGGGAAAATACCCTTTGCCGGAGTATTCCCTGAATTTCGTGAGCGCCTGTACAACGGCGGGATTGTCGTAGCTTTCCTGGAAGGTGTTCATCCTGTCATGCAGTTCCGCTCCGGCGTAATGTTCAATAAGCACTTCCACAAAACGCATTACGTGCCAGCCGTAGCGCCCCGCCGTTACGATGGGGGTAATTTCGTTCCGTTTGAGGACGGCGCATACCTGTTCGAATTCGTCAAAGGTGGAGGGAACCTTGAGCCCGTACTTCTCGAAAATATCCTTCCGGTAATAGATCCCCATCATATTGAAACTCGTTGGGTATCCGGCAAGTTTCCCGTACAGGGTGCAGAGACTCAGCGCGCCGCCGTTAAAAATCTTGTCCCAGTTGTTGGCCGCCGCGTAATCCTTGAGATCATAGACAAGATCGTTTTCCGCGTAGAAACCCGCCAGCATGCCTCCCCAGTTGTGCCAGAGGGTGGGAAGGGTTCCCGACGAAGCGGCAACCTTGGTGGCGTCCTTGATCCCGTCCGTGTCGTAATACGACGGCGTGACCCTGATACCGGGATTGGCCGCGGTGAATTCCTCGATTACCACATCTATCGCCGGCTGGCGGCCGCCGAAGTTCCAGAAGGTAAATTCGAATCCCCCGGCGTTTCCGTTCCCGCCCTTCGTTTCGCCGCCGCACGCCGTCAGCGCCGCAATTACGACGGCAAAAGCCGCCGTGTGTAATTTTCTTGACACTTTCCTGCCTCCTCGCAAAATAAAATGATTCCAGAGCCGGTTCCAGAATCTGACGTTTTGGAACCGCCTCCAGTATAATATCATATTCATTTTCAAAAGTAAATAGTGAAAATAAAAATAAAAATGAAGAATCCCGCAAGCAGCGGGGTTCTTGGTTAAAGACGAAAAGACCTGCGGACTTTTCTCATTGTATACTGGAGGGTCTGCTGTCCATATGTGTTTACTTAACAAAGCCTTAAAAAGGTGATACGCTCTAAGGCATGGATGAGGGGAAAACAGGTTTTGAGCGGTTATTGTCGGTGCGGGGAGTGGCTCCGATGGCTATGTGAAAGGATATACCGGATCAACCAAGCGACACGGGAAACGCCGCGGCGGCTGGGGGCGGGAAGGTATATCTGGTAGACGCTTTGAAATCCTGCAAAAGACCCAAATGAGGAAATACGGGAATAAAGAACTGAGCGGGGCGCAAAGAGCCTATAACCGGTATGTGGTACTGGTTACGTCGATAACCGACGCGGCCCCTGAATTGCTGCTGGACTTGTACCGCCAGAGGTGGCAGATAGAGCTGGCGTTCAAGCGGTTAAAGTCATTATTCAAATACCATGAGATACCGGTGTATGCTGAGCAGAGCGCCCGCTCATGGTTTTACGGAAAATTGTTATTGGCGGCCCTTTGTGAGACGTGGGTCAACAAAGGGCGTTTTTCCCCCTCTACAGGAAGGGGCTCCCGATAAAGAGTGGTCGTTATGGTGTGAACAACGGCTCATGCTGGTGATGGTAAAGCATGTACTTCTTGAGACCATATCCTTCATGAACCTGTTTGCAAACATTCATCATCTTACGGAACTCTGCGCTGCTTCCAAAAGAAAACGGCTCCCGCTGCTTTATAGGCTGCTCGTCCCTAAGTAAACGCATATGGGATTATTACCCCCCTGCTATTATGTGCTTCTATTTCCCGCAAGTTTTTCGTAAAATTCTTACCGCTCCCAACCATCATCTATATTATTTTTT
>JAISEB010000310.1 GCA_031264395.1 Treponema sp.
CGTATTCTTATTGAGTCGGAAAGTCCTTTCATGGTGCCGGCGGATTACCGGGGCAAGCGCAACATGCCCAGGTACCTGCCTCTAACGGCGGCCTTTCTTGCCGAAATGCTGGAAGTTGACCTTGAAGAACTTGCGGCCCAGCTCTGGGAAAATTCGAATAAATTTTTCGGGCTCGAACCGTAAGCTCGAACGAAGAACCCAAAACCCGCCTTTTGGCGGGGTTCTTTACTGCGCAAGTTCTTTTTTTACTTCGGCAAGCCGCTTTGTGAGCGTTTCAATGGTCCGCTCCAGCCTGAGCCTTTCCTTTTCGAGGCGGAGTTTCGCGGAATCTTCCCCCGGAGATCCGCCCGGATCTTCTCCCGGGTTTTTTTGGCGGAAGGCCGTCTTTACCGTATCGGGGCTTTTTCCCGCAAGGAGCCCTTTTTCGGCCTCTTCCCTGTCCCCTTCGTTTCTGATTCCCGCGAGGAAGCGCATGTTGTCCGCCCCTACCGCCGGTTCAAGGTCGTACTGGTGCATCTTTATCGCCATGTTCGCCGCCGTGCGCGGTATGCACAGTACCCGGTCCACATAGTCCTCGAAACGGACCCCCAGGGACGTGCACAGATCGTGCGCCTTGAGGAGTTCCCTTCCCATTTCTTTGACGATGCTGCCGTTTCTGAGGAGGAATTTCTCCCTGATTATTTCAGTCAGCTTTTCGAGTTCAGGCGAGCCCTGAAAAACGTCACGGTAGATTTTTTTCGCCTCGGCTTTTTCAAGAAGGCCGTGAAAGATAGCCCAGAATTCCGAAGTATGCGCCCGCGCCTGCAGCGTTCCGCCCCGGGAACAGGCGTGAAGGTGATGCGCGTATTCGTGTATTGCCGTGTAGAGAAGCAGGTTTTCGTTCTGCCCGTCCCCGGAGATAAAATTCCTGTTATGTATGATGATCTCCCGGCTTTCGGGTTTGTAAAGCCCGTTGACCTTTTTGCTTGACTTGCCCGAGAAGACAAGGGAAAATTCCAGCGGCGCGTCTTCTATGGCAAGCAGTTTTGCCTTTACCTGATCCTGGTTCATCACGAAAACCTCCGGTTGTTATAATTCGCCCATTTTTTCCAGCGTCAGAACCGCCGCGGCGACACAGGCGGTTTCGGTACGCAGGGCGCGTTCCCCAAGCGACAGCCGCAGGAAGCCCGAGTCCTCCAGTATGTCCCGTTCCCGGTCCGACCAGCCCCGCTCCGGCCCTACGGCCAGTACCACGGGCCGTCTTGTGGGGGTAAGTCGCGACACGGCTCCTTCGGGCCGGACATTGTCGGCGGCAATGAGCAGGGGAAGGGCGGCGGGCCCGGCGTTCTCCCTTTCCCAGGGACGCCCGGCGAGCCATTGGTCAAGCGGCGCGAAAAACGAGACCGGCGGAATGGTGGTGTCGCGCGACTGCGACGCGCCTTCGATGAGCGCGGCCCTGGCGCCGCCGTCTTCGAGGAGCTTTGTGTTGCGGTAGCTTTTGTCCCCAAGGTCCGTCCCCAGAAGATCGACCGCGCATATTCCCAGGCTGGAAAGATCCCGCAGGAGCCGCCTCAGCTGAATGGGCCTGGGAAAACCCACCGCCGCGCGCAAAGGCAGCCGCGCCGGGGCGTCTTCGTCAAGGCGCAGGGAAATGCGGAGCGATCCGTCAAGGTTGATCTTTTCAATGCGCCCCCTGCCCCGGCCTCCGCCTACGACCCCCGCGTCAAACGTGTCTCCCGTTTTTTTGTGCAGTACCTTGATGAGGTGAACCGTCCTTTCGTCCCGCCGGGACAGAGTCTTTCCCAGTTCATGTTCCTCTATCAAGATGAGGTTCATGGGTATTGTTGTATATTATAGAGGATAAACTTGCAATGCGTTTACCGGAACGTGGCGTGAAAATAGATGATCTTTTTTTCTTCCGGGGCCGCCATGACAGATCCGGGGTTTTTAAGAAAATGCGGAAGGCGCTTTATGATTCCGGCAAGACCTTTGGCCGCCGTTCTGCACAGCCTTCGGATTCTCCTTGAAAATCTGTTTTCATACAGCCTGAATTGAAAGATCTCCGCCATGGCAGTCCCCCGTGTTTTTACATGAGGCTGTTTCAAAACCAGCCGGGTTTTGGAACAAGCTCACATCTCAATTAAATTCTTGATCGTCCGGGGTAAAAGGAAGGGGAGTTTGTTATAAATTACGGGATTATATTTCAAAAATGCGGAAATCCCCGCGGACAGAGCTAAATTTGACCTACACATCAGGGTATAATTCACGTGTCATAAAGGAAGATTTACCGCAAGGTCGAAAAAGTCGAAAAAGTAAAAGAAGGAAGGAAAAAGGTGTCAGGGGCGCCGGCCTGTGTCCGTCTTCACTTTTCCCTTTCAAAAAGCCATACTCTTTACCGTGAAGTATTTCCTCCGGGCGGGCATAATCTGTTTCAGCCTCCTTTCCCTGGGAACATTTCTTTGTTCGCTTTACCTGGTCCGTAATCTTTACATACAATCCGCGCCCCCTCCTGCCGCCGCCATCAGTTACCATTTTTCCCTGTATCTGCCGGATAACCGCAATTCCTTTTTTACGGGAATAATCGAAGGAGCGGAACAGGCCGCGTCCGAGATGAACGCCGCCGTTTCCATACATTCCATTGATCCGGTAAAAAACGAACTGGAAATGGCCTCCTATACCGGGGTGGACGGGATCATCGTCTGCCCCTATCTGGAAGACGCCCTGGCCCGCCGGCAGCTTGACAAGCTGGCTCAGATTCCCGTGGTGATTATCAACCACAACATACCTAACGACCAGCCCTGGCCCTTTATAGGCGTCAACAACTTTGACGTAGGCCGGCGTATCGGCATGCTGTCGGGGAATGCCGGCGGCGCGTCTATACGCCTGGCAATGGTGTACAGCGACAAGTCGCCGGGGATCTACGGGGAGCGGGAATTGGTGGAGATGGGTATCGCCGCCGCTTTGGAGGACAGGCTTGCCGCGCCTATCACGGGTTTCAGGACGAACCTTAACCCCCTGGACGCGGAAGAATTGCTCTACCGGCTCTTCCGGGGCAACCCGGACATTAACACCATTGTTTTTACGGACCCCAGCGACACCATAGCCGCCGCCCAGACTCTCGTCGATATGAACCTTGTGGGCCGTGTTCAGGTAATAGGCTTCGGCGCGGACCCGGGAATAGAGGAAAACATCAGAAAAGGGGTAATCTCTTCCAGCATTGCGATTAACTCCGTGCGTATCGGCTATGAGGCGGTAAAATCACTTACGGCCCTCAGGCGTACGGGGTATACCGCCGCGTCCGTCGACACGGGGGTAAAGATCATCGACAGGAATACCCTTAAATGAACATCCCCGGATATTTCCGCCGCGCCGTCGGCCGGCGCCTTCCCCGGTCCTTCCGGGCGCAGATGCTGGCAAGCGTATCCGGGGTAAGCATCATCCTGGTTTTTTCCACGGCCTACATTCTTTTTTCCGCCAAAAATTTACAGAACATCCAGGACAGCAGTTTTGAGCAGGAACGTTTTATCAAAACCATACAGGAGGATCTGGCGGCCTATCAGGAGCCGCTCCTCGAATTCCTTTCAACCCGTTCGTCCAACGCCCTTGCCCGGATCTTGACCGATTCGCAGGCGCTGCGGAACAAGCTTCCGGCTTACAGTCCTGTAACGGCGGACAAAACGGAACTCAAGGAACGGGAAATCTACTTTCTGATATACGCGTACCTTAATATGGCGGATCAGGCGGTGGAAGAAAAAAGGGGCAGGAACATCGCCGCCTATACCCGCATCTACGACGAAATGGCGGGCCTCCTTGAGTATATCAACGGGGAGATCGAAACGGTTAACGCCGAACGCTTCAGCAGCCAGCTTGACGCCTATGAGCTTTTTATCGCCGAATCGGGAACCGTCCAGTTTTGGAATCTTCTTTTCATTATCTTTGTATCGCTGTTGTCCATACTGCTCCTCTTTCTGTCGGCGGGAAGGATCACCGCCCCTCTGGTCCGCCTTTCGGCGCTGGCTGCGGAGCTGTCTTCGGGGAACTTTGAAATTCCCGATATCAAGGCCGGTTCCGTTGCCGAAATGGACCGGGTGGTGGAAGCGTTTAACCGGATGAAGAACGACATACGCCAGTTTATCGAGGAGATACGCCGGCAGGAGAACATCAAACAGGAATATATGAGGGAAAAGCTGCGAAACATGAAGATGGAAGGACTGGTACGGTACGCGGAGATCTACGCGCTCCAGGCGCAGATGAACCCCCACTTTCTCTTTAATACCCTGAACACGGGGATGCAGCTTGCCATTGTCGAAGGGGCGGACCGTACCGGCGAATACATGGAGTGCCTGGCGCTGCTTTTCAGGCACATCATCAGAAATAAAGAGATCATCGTTCCCCTGCGGCACGAGATCGAGGGGCTTAACTACTATTTTTCCATTCTCAGGGTACGCTTTCCCAGAAACCTTGATCTGATTCTGGATTACGACGAATCGCTTTTGGACAGTTGCAGGGTGCCTGTTTCCATTTTACAGCCCCTTGTGGAAAACTGTGTTATTCACGCCTTTAAGGCGGTCCGGCTTTCCCCGGAGGCGCTGCCTGTACAGGAGGCGGCCGGGGGCATTCCGCTGTATCAGGCGGACGCCGCCGCAAAACGTTCGCTTATCATGGTCCGGGCGGAAAAGTCCGAAAACCGTATTGTCCTTTCGGTACAGGACAACGGCTGCGGCATGCCGGAAAGAGCCGCGGAAAAACTGCTCCAGCCCCTTTCCATTGACGAACCGTCAATAACAAGGGTGATGGGCCTTGAGAACGTCATCCAGCGGCTCTACTTCTTCTACCCCGGCGATCCCGCCGTGGTGAGCATCGAAACCGGCGAAGGCCGGGGTACGGCGGTTATTATCCGCATTGATACGGAAAGGGCGCCATGTATAGCGTTCTGATCGTGGACGACGAGGAGCCGGTTCTGGACAGTTTCGGGTTTATGCTGAAAAGCGCCTCCGGCTTTGTTCTGGCGGGAAAGGCCCGCTCCGGCTACGAAGCCCTGCAAATGATCCACGAAACGGAACCGGATCTGGTTTTTATGGATATCAACATACCCGGCATTGACGGGCTGGCCGTTATCGCCGACGTGCACAAGAAATTCCCCGGCATGGTTTTTGTCCTTTCCACCGCCTACGAACGTTTCGATCTTGCGAAAAGGGCCATTCCCCTGGGGGTTTTCGCGTACCTTGTAAAACCCGTATCAAAAAAGACCTTTTTCTCCACCCTTGACGACGTGCGGGATGCCCTGGCAAAACGGCCCGCCCCGGAAAGAAAAGAAGAGGAAGATCCCGGACACCTTTTCTTCAAGAAGATCATCTGGCAGGAGATGAGCGGGGAAAGCTGGGAGGAATGGAGGGAGCGTCTGGCCCTTCCTTCGGACCGGGGCATTGTTTTCCTCCTGGAACTGGGGGAAAACACGGAAGAATGGTGCGGGAAAATCGCGGAGAAAATATCCTACAAGTACCCTTGCCGTTTCGACATTATACTGAACCGGGGGCTCTTTCTGATTTCAGGGGACATAGGCCGGGACGCGCTTAAGGCCCGGCTGGACGCTGTTTTGAAGGACAGCCTCCCCGCATCCCTTGCCCGTTTCCGGGGAGTCGGGGAGCCGTGCCGGGGAGAGGAACTGTACCGTTCCTGTAACGGGGCCCTGAGGGAACTTGAAGAGGAACGGCAGGAAACCGATATGCGGTATTGGGAAAGGTTCAGGATCATCCAGCTTAGGCGGAAGATAGGCGCCGCCCCGCCTGAGGAAGTCAAAAAGCTCTTTACCGTTCTCTGGGGGGAGATCTTCAAGACCTGCGACTTTGCCCTGGCCAAGGCAAAGATGATCCCGGTGTTCATGTTCCTGATGGATGACTGCACCGGCTGTTACCGCGACGGCGCCGGCGCGCCGCCCCTTTTTGCCGCGGCCGAGGAGATTATGGCGATTTCCGATATGGGCCAATGGGAAGCCTGGGCCGGCGAGGCGTTCGGGAAGATACTGTTTCAGGCCGCCCTTCGCCGTTCGAACAGTTTTCCTGTTCCGCTGGCAAAGGCCCTTGAGTATGTCCACGCAAATTACGCCGGGGGCATACAGCTCAGCGACGCCGCTTCGGTCGCACAGGTGTCTCCCGCCTATTTGAGCCGCCTTTTTTCGGAACACTGCAAAACCAGTTTTATTGACTATGTAACGGAACTGCGCATAGAAAACGCGGAAAAACTGTTAAGGGAGTCAAAGATGAATATAAAAGAAGTTGCCTTTGCCACAGGATACCAAGACCCCAATTACTTCGGCAAGATCTTCAAAAAAATCACCGGGCTTTCCCCAATGGCTTATACTGTAGAAGCAAAACGCAGGGAGGACGGGTTATGAAACAGGCAGTTTCCGTATGCATCGCTTTTTTATTCCTGTCCTGTTCCGCGAGGGACGCGCGGCCGCCGGGGCAGCCGTCCTCCGCCCTGCCCCAAACCGGGGCGGAACAGGCCGCGGAAGAGGGGAAGATAACCATAGGCTTTTCGGTAGCTACCGACACCTTTATTGTGGAGCGGTGGAACAAAGACGTAAAGGTTTTTTCCGGGGCCGCCCAGGAATTGGGGGGAAATGTGATCGTCCAGCTTTCCGCGGGAGGCATACGGGAGCAGATCGCCCAGATAAACTACATGGTAAACCAGAATATTGATATTCTGGTGGTGATCGCCCACGATACGGAGCTTATCGCCGGAGCGGTTAAGCAGGTGCGGGACGCGGGCATTCCCGTGATTGCCTATGACCGGATGATCCAGGGGACGCCTCTGGACGCGTATATTTCTTTTGACAGTCAGGAGGTGGGCCGCCAGTTCGGGACGGCCCTGCGCAAGGCGGTTCCCCGGGGAAAATACCTGGTTGTTAACGGGTCCCTGCATGATATAAACAGCTTTCAGATTAGTATGGGCCTGCACGAGATCGTTGATCCCCTGATCGCCGCCGGAGCGGTACAAATTGAGCGCGAAATATGGCTTGAGGAATGGAGTTTTGACGAAGCGCTGGAAAAAATCAGCGAAATTCTGGAAGAAACCACCGCCTTTGACGCCATTGTCTGCGGGAACGACGCCATTGCCCAGGCGGCAATACAGCTGCTTTCCGAACGGCGCATGGCGGGGGAGATAGCGGTAGTCGGTCAGGACGCCGAACTTATCAGCTGCCAATATATAGTAGAAGATCTGCAGTTGATGACCGTGTACAAGCCCATCGGCAAACTGGCTTCCCGGGCGGCGGGACTCGCAATGGCGATAGCCGAAAAACGGACGGTACCCCACGATATGCTGCTGGAAAACGGAAGCGGCGTCCGTATTCCCTCGTATATAGAAAAGCCTGTAGCTGTTTTTAAGGAAAATATGGAAGTGGTCATACGGGACGGCTTCCATTCCCGGGAAGATGTATACCGCACCGTATTATTTTGATGTCAAAATATTCCCTGTTTGCCGGGTCCGGGGAGCAATATCAAAATATTCTTTACTATTGTCAAAAATTTACGCTTCCTCGCGGGGAACATGCGCCCCTATAATGATATACCATAGTTCAAATTCGGAGGTACGAAATGAAGAAGATCTGTGCAGTGTTAATTGTTCTTCTGGTTGCCGGTTCCTTTGCGTTCGCGAAGAGCCAGCAGGAAGCGTCAGGCGGAGGGCAGTCCTCTTCCCTTATCGGCATTGCCATGCCGGAAACCCACGTTCTGCGCTGGCAGAAAGACGGCGCTTCCCTCAAGTCGGCGGCGGAATCCAGGGGCTACCGCGCGGAAGTGGCCTACGGGGACGCGGATCAGACCCAGCAGAACAGGCAGATTCAGGGCTTTTTAACCCAGGGCGCCAAACTGCTTGTGGTCGGTAATGTCAATGACGGCGTGAATTCCGTTATTGCCGACGCGGCGCGTGACAATGTCGCGGTCATTGCCTATGACCGGCTTATCATGGGCTCCGCCGATTACGATTACTACATCACCTTTGATAACTTCAAGGTCGGCCAGTTTCAGGGCCAGGGCATTGAACAGGGGCTCGGCCTTGCTTCCGCCACCCAGGCGAATCCCAAGTACATCACCCTTTTTGCCGGTTCCCCCACGGACAACAACTCCAAGTTTTTCTTTGACGGCGCCATGAGCGTTCTTAATCCCTACATCCAGAGCGGCGTCCTTAAGGTAGTGGGGCCTTATCCCCAGACTTCCGCCGATAACGCCAACTTCCAGAGAATCGCTACGGAAAACTGGCAGGCTCCCATCGCCAAGACCAGAATGGAAAACCTGCTCAGCAACGACGCCCGCAGCGTGGTGCTGGACGCGGTCCTTGCCCCCAACGATACGCTTGCCAGGGCGATTATCGAGGCGTGTCTTGCGGACGCCAAATACGCCGGCGGCAAGCTGCCCGTGGTTACAGGTCAGGACGCGGAATTTGACTCCGCCCTGTCCATCAAGAACGGCCAGCAGTACATGACCGTATTCAAGGATACGGCAAAACTCGCCGAAGCCGCCGTCATCCTCGCGGACCAGATCCTTAAAGGCCAGACCCCCAACATACCGGGCGCTTCCCTTGCATCAGGCAATCTGACCAGCATCGGCGACACGGGCGTAAAAGTAGTCAAGGCTTATCTGCTTGAACCGGTGATCATCACCCGTAACAATATTTCCGTTCCGGTAAACGCCGGCTTCTATCCCGACGCCGAGGCGTCCCAGCTCAGGTAGCGGGCGGTTAGTAACCCGGTTGGTTGCTAAACGCTCTGGTGTTTTTCTGTTGGGCTTGTTCCAAAACTCCGGTTTTTGGAACAGGCTCTGTTTGCCGGGATTCCCGTGTTGGAGCAAGTCGCCCCTAAAGACCCTTGCCGGGTTTTTAGGGGTTCCCAATAGTTACGGCATAGAAGGCGGACGATGAGTGAATATATTCTGAAAATTGAAAATCTGACCAAGGATTTTCCCGGCGTCCGCGCCCTGGATCAGGTGTCTCTTAAAGTCAGGAAGGGGGAGATCCATTCCCTGTGCGGTGAAAACGGCGCGGGAAAGTCTACGCTGATGAGCGT
>JAISEB010000081.1 GCA_031264395.1 Treponema sp.
CTTGCCATGACCGTTTACGGGGCGGGATCCAATCTCTTCGGAACCCTGCCCTTCAGCCGCGCTCACGAAAGCGAGGCGGATCACTACGGGCTTGTCCTCATGGCCATCGCGGGCTACAACCCGGAAGAAGCCGCCGCCTTCTGGCAGCGGATGAGCGCCCTTTCGGACGGCTCGACGCCGGAATTCCTTTCCACCCATCCTTCGGACACGCGCCGCATAGAACAGCTTGGCGGGTGGATGGAAGAGGCCAGGGCCAAAGCCGCCCAATTCGGAGCGGGCCTTTAACCGGGACGGGCCCGGCGGAAAGACCTTCCGCGCGATTCCGTCCCCGTAACGCCGTCATGATTAAATTTCTTCATACCGCGGATCTTCACCTGGGAAAGGTATTTCACGAGCAGTCCCTCATTGAAGATCAGGATCACATGCTCTCTGGACTCATTGAGATCCTCAAAGATGAATCCTATGCGGCCCTCCTCATAGCGGGCGACGTATACGACCGTTCCGTTCCCTCCCCCGAGGCTGTGGAACTGTTCGGATCGTTCCTCGTAAAACTCAAGCGAATGCGGCCCGGCATCGAGATCCTCGTCATTCCCGGAAACCACGATTCCCCGGTACGGCTTGGATTCGGGCGGGAGCTTTTCGCGGGCCTGGGCATACATCTTGCCGCCTCGGCCGCCGACGCGGAAAAGCCCGTTGTCATCGAAAACGGCGGCGGCAGCTGCGCGTTCTTTCTCCTTCCCTTTTCCGGTCACGCCCGCCTTACCGCTGAAACCGCGGCCCGTCTTGAGGAAGCCCGCTGCCTGTGCGCCGCGTCGGGAATACGGCATTCCGTCGTCGTGGCGCATCTTTTCGCGACGGGGGGAAGCGAAACCGGATCGGAACGCGTATTTCTGGGAGACGCCGAACGAATAGACATGGGCATCTTTGCCGGTTTCGATTACGCCGCGCTGGGACACCTCCACCGTTTTCAGCGGGCCGGAAAAAACGGATGGTATTCGGGAAGCCCACTGGCCTATTCCTTTGGCGAAGCGGGAAACGAAAAATACGTTCTTGCCGTTACCCCCGGAGGCGGAACGGCGGAAAACGGGAAAGAAAAAGCGGCGCTTGTGGAGCCCCTTCCCGTAAAGCCCCTGCGCCGGCTTGTCCGTATCAGGGGGCCTTTCAAAAGATTCCTTTCGCCGTCCCCGGACGACGCCGAACTCCTTGACGCGCGGAACGACTACCTTGAAATTACCCTTGACGAGCGGCGCTTTGCCGAAAACGCGCTTGCCCTGCTCAGAAAAAATTTCCCCTTTCTCCTTTCGATTAATCAGGAAGAGGCCTTTGCCGCCCTTGAGAAAACGCTCCGCGTTCCCGGCGCGGTTTCGGCGCGGAAAGATCTCGCCGGCAGCTTTGAGGATTTTCTCCGCTTCCTGTACGGCAGCGCGGACGGGGCAAAGGCCGCCCTTTTCCGGGAACTGGAAAGGGAAAAGGAAGGGGAAAACCCGTGAAGCCCGGACTGCTCCGCATGGAAAATTTTGGCCCCTTTGCCGGAAAGGCGGAACTCGATTTTTCCCGGCTGCAAGACATCTTCCTTATTACCGGAAAAACAGGCTCGGGCAAAACGTCCATTTTCGACGCCGTCTGCTTCGCCCTCTACGGCAGAGTACCCGGCGGCCGGGGCGATCACCTGCCGCGCCTTAAAAGCGATCACGCGCCGGGAGGCGGCGAATGCCTTGTCTCCCTGGAATTTTCCGCCGGGGGAAAGAGATGGCTTGTTGAACGGCGCCTCCGTGACCGGTACGCGGGAAAATCATCCTCCCGGAAAAAAGGCGCCGAAGAAAGCGCGGTGCTCTGGGAACTGGACGGCGGTGAAAAAATAAATCCAACCGAAAAAAAGACCGACGCGGACAGGCGGATACGGGAGATCATACGGCTTGAGGCGGGGGAATTTTTCAGAATCGTCCTTCTTCCCCAGGGGGAGTTCGCCGAGTTTCTAAAACAAAACACCAGCGACAGGCAGAAGATTCTGGGAAAACTTTTTCCCGTGGAAGACGCCGTGCGGATACGGGATCTTGCCTGGGAGAAATGGAAGGAGGCGGAGGCGGAAGCCGAAGCGGCCGGCCGCGCGCTGCGGGAAATACGGGAGCGTTTTCCGGAAAATTACGCCGAAGCAAAAAAGAAGGCGGAAGCGGCGCATAAAAAAGCCGTGGAAAAAGTTCTTTCGCTCCGGGAAAAAACCGGAAGACTCCAGGATTTTCTCCGTCTCCTTGGGGAAGCCCGTGAAGCCGGGGAGCGCGCGGCGGAGGCGGCCTCTGAGGCGCGGCGCATTGAAGAAGAGGAAGAGGCCGCAAAGGAAAAAGAAAAACGCGTTTCCCTTTCCCGCACCGCCCGGCCCCTTGAAAAATTCCTTGCCGCCGAAAGGGAAAAACACGTCGCTTTACAGGCGGCTATCCCCGCGCTGGAACGCGCCTCCGCCGGACGGGCCGCGGCGGAAAAACGCCTTGAGGACGCGGAGGCGGCCATGGGAAAAACCGTCCCGCTGGAAAAGAAGGCCAACGCGCTCAGGGAATGCCGGCCCGGACTGGAAGAGGCCGGAAACGAAGAAAAAAAATCGGCGGCGCTGCGGGAAGAATTGCGGAACTGCGCCGGGGCCGTCCGGGAACTTGAGGAAAAAAGAAGCCTTCTTTTGGAAGAACTTGTCCTTGAAGAAAAAGAACTTGGGGAACTGGAGGAAGAGTCCGCGCGGGGACCCGCCCTTGACGAACAGTTTGAACAGGCGCGGCGGCAAAAAGACGAATTCCGCGAACTTTACAGCCTTTCCCTTGAATACGAGGAGGCGATACGCAAAAAGGCCGAACGTCAAAAAGAGGCCGCC
>JAISEB010000118.1 GCA_031264395.1 Treponema sp.
AATTTGAGGAATTTCAGAGGCAGCCGTGTCCGGCGTTTCGGGCGAAAGCCTTTCCCCGGAAGACCCGCGTCCGGCTCCAATACCGGCGCAGGCCGAAAAAAGGACGGCCGCAGCAAGGATCAGCCCCTTAATCCGGCTCACGGAACCTCCTTTAACAAGTCGTCTATCACCGCCTCGATCCGCTCCCGCCAAGGCTCTTCCCCGCGTTCCAGGGGATCATGCCAGAAGGGGGCGGCGTCTTCGGCGGACCAGGATTCGCGCGGCTCCCGTTCAAGCAGGACGGGGGGAACAAAACCGGGTTCTTCAGGCAGAAAAAGCTCCTCCGGGGGAATTACCGGACGGCCCGCTTGGGGAATATCCCCTTCTCCGGCATTATTATTCATCACGGTCAGCATGACAAGACCCAGAATCAGCAGGATCAGCGCCGCGGCCAGGCACACGGCAAGAACGATCCGTTTTTTCCCGAAAAAATCCGCCGCGGCCCGGGGCAGGGTTTTGAGCTTGGTTACAAGGGCGGACAGAAAGGGCATACGGTATTTATATCAGAAGGCGGTACAACGGGTACACTCCTTGTAGAATGATGGACAGACACTAGTTACTGCGCCTTTTTTTTATTATTATTAATGGCAGGAACAGGTATGAAAATTGAAATAAATTCCCGGGGAAACGGCGCGTGTCCTTTCTGTTCGTCACACGGGAATTGCCGTTTTCAGGATACGCTGACCTCTTCCATGGCGGAATTTTCCACGGAGGAAGATCCCATGGAACTGGTTGTTTATTCGTGCCCGCAGTTTCAGGAGAAACCCGAGTGAACGAACGCCTTTCGTCCCTTCTCGCCCGGTACAAGGAACTTTCCGCCCGGATCGAGGACCCGGATCTGGTAAAGGATCAGAACGGGTACCGCGATGCAATGAGGGAATATTCCCGCCTCAGCGATATTGTTGCGGCCAATGATGAACTGGAATCCCTTTCCGCCCAGCTTGAGGACGCGAAGTCTCTTTATCAGGGCGAAAGCGACTCTGAAATGAAGGAACTTGCCAAAGAGGAGCTTCATGAGCTTGAACGGCGGATTACCGATGTAAACGACAGGCTGAAATTTCTTCTTATTCCCCGCGATCCGCTGGATGAAAAGAACATTATCATGGAAATTCGCGCGGGAACGGGCGGGGAAGAAGCGGCCCTCTTCGCGGCGGATCTCTACCGCATGTACGCCCGTTTTGCCGAAACCAGGGGCTGGAAATTCGAGGTCATGAATTCCAGCGAAACGGAACTGGGGGGATTCAAGGAGATTATCTTTTCCGTCAGCGGCGGGAACGTGTACGAAAATCTCCGTTATGAATCGGGGGTTCACCGCGTTCAGCGGGTTCCGGCGACCGAAGCGTCGGGCCGCACTCATACATCGGCGGTTACCGTGGCGGTGCTCCCCGAGGCGGATGAAACGGAGATCGACATAAAGAACGAAGATCTCCGCATTGATGTCATGCGGGCCGGCGGTCCCGGCGGCCAGTGCGTCAACACCACCGATTCGGCGGTGCGCATTACCCATCTTCCCTCGGGAATTGTGGTGCACTGTCAGGACGAAAAGAGCCAGATTAAAAACAAGGCGAAGGCCATGCGCATACTCAGGGCGCGCGTCTACGAAATGGAAGAGGCAAAGGCCGCTTCCAAACGCGCCGAGGCCCGGAAAAATCAGGTCGGTTCGGGGGACCGTTCGGAAAGGATACGCACCTACAACTTTCCCCAAAACCGGCTTACCGATCACAGGATCAATCTTACGCTCTACAAGCTGGATATCATCATGCAGGGGAACATAGGGGAGCTTTTTGACGCCCTTAAACTTTCCGCAAGGGAAGAACTTCTGCGCGCAACCGCCTCGTGAATGGCGGTGACCGTCCAGGCGGCCCTTGCGGAAGGAAGCCGCCTTTTCCGCGAGGCAGGCCGCGCGGAATGTCCGGCTGCGGACATAAGCGCGCCCGCGCTTGACGCGTCCCTTTTTCTTGCCTCGGTTCTTGATACGGACAGATCTTCCCTTCTTTCGGCCGGGCCCCGGCTTCTTTCCCCCGATTCTTACGGGCGTTTTCTAAAGCTTGTCGAAAGGCGTCTTTCGGGTGAATGTACCGCCTACATTCTGGGCAAAAAGGAATTTTGGGGGCTTGATTTCTTCGTAAGCCCCGCCGTCCTTGTTCCCCGGCCCGATACCGAGATCCTCGTGGAAGCGGCCCTTGAGCATATCGCCGGGCGGCAAAGCGGAAAAGAGGGAGAGGGGATTCGCGTCCTTGATCTCTGCACCGGTTCAGGCGCGGTCGCCGTTTCGCTTAAGCATGAATGTCCCGGCGCGGACCTTACCGCCTCCGATATATCCGAAGCGGCGCTGGCCGTGGCCCGTGAAAACGCAAGACGGCTTTTGAAGAAAGGCCCTTCCGGCGCGGATGCGATCCGTTTCGTCAAAAGCGATCTTTTCGATGGCATCGCCTGTCTCTTTGATCTTGTTACCGCGAATCCTCCCTACATCCCTTCGGGTGAACTGGCGGACCTTGCCCCGGAAGTGCGCGGGGAGCCCCGCCTTGCCCTTGACGGCGGCAAAGACGGCCTTGACATCGCGGGCCGCCTTGTTGCCCAGGCGCGGGACCGCCTGACGCGGGGAGGCGTTCTTCTTGTGGAAGCCGATCCCCGGCAAATGGCGGCCCTTGCCGGGATCTTTGAAAAAAACGGCTACCGGAACATCCGCCGCCGCCGGGATCTGTCCGGCCTTGAACGGGTAATAGAAGGCGCCGTTCAGGAATAGCGGTTTTTACAGCCCCAGAAGGTAACGGTTCAGCACGTTTTCGAGGTACTCCTGTTTGCCGCTGGTAAGGCCCGCCCTGCCGTAAGCGGAGCCGAGTCCGGCCAGCGCCTCAAAGGAAAGCTCTCCCTTTTCGAATTTCGCCCCGTCTCCCGCGTTGAAGGAAGCGTAGCGTTTCTTTACGAAGCCGGGGATTACCCCGTCCGTGATGATGCGCTGGGCGATTTCAAGGCCCGCGGCAAAGGCGTCCATGCCGCCTATGTGGGCGATAAAAAGATCCTCGCTGTCCACCGAATTGCGGCGTATCTTCGCGTCAAAGTTAAGGCCGCCGGTGGTGAAACCGCCGCCTTTAAGTATGGCGTACATGGCAAGGGCTGTTTCGTAGTAGTTGTTGGGGAACTGATCCGTATCCCACCCGTTGCGGGGTTCGCCCCTGTTGGCGTCCACTGAGCCCAAAAGGCCCTCGGAGACGGCGGTTTCAAGCTCATGGAAAAAATCATGGCCCGCCAGTTCCGCGTGGTTCGCCTCGATGTTGAGGCGGAAATCCTTGTCCAGCCCGTAGTGCCTGAGGAAGCCTATCACCGTTTCGGTGTCGTAGTCGTACTGGTGTTTGGCCGGTTCCATGGGTTTGGGCTCTATGTAGAAAGCGCCCTTGAATCCCTGTTTGCGCCCGTAATCGCGGGCCATGGAAAGGAAGCGGGCCAAGTGATCTTTTTCACGTTTAAGATCCGTGTTAAGAAGGCTCATGTAACCTTCCCGGCCGCCCCAGAAGGTAAACCCCTGGCCGCCGAGTTCTATTGTCGCGTCAATGGCCGCCTTGACCTGGGAAGCGGCAAGGGCCACGACGGAAAATTCGGGATTGGTGGCGGCGCCGTTCATGAAGCGCGGATGGGTAAAAAGGTTGGACGTTCCCCACAGGAGTTTTACCCCGGCGGCCTTCTGGCATTTTTTTGCGCGGGCGGCAAGCGTCTCCAGGTTCTTTATGCTTTCCGAAGGGGTCTCGCCTTCGGGCGACATGTCCCTGTCGTGAAAACAGTAAAATTCCGCCCCCAGCTTGGAGATGAATTCAAAGGCCGCGTCCATCTTGTGTTCGGCCGCTTCCATGGGGTTCCGTGCGTCGGTGATCCACGGGTGGGGATGGGTAGGCGCCCCAAAAGGGTCCGCGCCGTCGGCGCAGAAGCTGTGCCAGTAGGCCACGGCAAAACGGAGATGATCCTTCATCTTCTTTTTACCCACCTTCTTTTCGGGATCGTAATACTTGAAAGCCAGCGGATTGCCGCTTTTGGCCCCTTCGTATTTTATTTTTTTGATTTTGGGAAAGTATTCCTTTTTCCCTGTGTAATAGTCGGCCATGATATCCTCCTGTTTTAGATATATAAAGGGCTTAACGCCGCAAGATAACGCGAATACTGTTTGTAGGCGCTGTCGTAGGCCGCGGCTTCCGCCTTGACGGGCTTTACCGTGGCTCCCCCTTCCAGCGCGACATGTTCGTCCACCAAAGCCTCAATGCCGGTCTTTTTATTCCGGCTGTTTTCCAGGCACCACAGGGCCTGAACCGCGCCTCCCAGGGCGGCGGCTTCGTTGCCCGCGGGAATGCGCACCGGCAGGTTCATTACATTGGCGGCTATGCGCTGCCAGAGGGGGCTCTTTGCCCCGCCCCCGGTGAGCCGTATTTCCTTTGCCTTGAAGCCGAGGGTGTTAAAGCCTTCAAGCCCTATGCGCATGCCGAAGATGGCCGCCTCAAGGGCCGCCCTGGCAAGGTTTTCACGGCTGAAGTTGGCCGCGGTGATCCCGTTGACGCTGGCCCTGCCGTTGGGAAGGTTGGGAGTGCGCTCGCCGTTAAAGAAGGGCAGCACCACAAGGCCGTCCGCCCCTATTGGGGCCTTTGCCGCCTCCGCGTCGAACGCCTTGACATCAAGGCCGAAGAGGGCGCGGAATTCCTCGCTTGCCACGGTACAGTTCATTGTACAGAGCAGGGGAAGCCAGCCGCCCGAAGACGAACAGAACGCGGCGAGGTTTCCCGTCGGATCTACCACGGGCGTTTTGGAAAAACCGAAAAGAGTGCCCGAGGTTCCAAGGCTCATGGTAAGGAAGCCGTCGCGGACGGTTCCCGTTCCTATGGCGCTCATCATGTTGTCCCCGCCGCCGGAAGCGACAAGGGCCCCTTCCGGTATGCCGTAAAGGGCTGCGGCCGCGGCCGAGACGCCGCCCGCCGTTCCGCCGGGGGCGATAAGGGGGGGGAGGTACCGGAGGAGATCGGGCGAAATATAACCGGAAACTGTCTGGGACCATTGCCGTTTACGGACATCGAAGAGCGCCGTTCCCGACGCGTCGCCGTATTCGGCGCTGTAAACTCCCGTCAAAAGGTAATTGATGTAATCGTGGGAAAGAAGGACGTGCCGCAGTTTGGCGAAGATCTTTGGTTTGTGGTTTTTAAGCCAGAGGACCTTGGGCGCCGTGTAACCGGGCCGCATGGGAAGCCCCGTCTTTGCGATGAGCTTTTTTTCGCTTCCCGCGCACTTTGTCAGTTCCTCGCATTCGGCGGCGGTGGACGTATCGCACCAGAGCTTGACGTTGTAAATGGGTTTGCCCTTTTCATCCAGCGGGACAAAACTGTGCTGATGGCCCGAAACGCCTATGGCGGCGATGGTGCCCTTAAGGGATCTGTCAATCTGCCCGAAGCACTTTTTAAGCGCTTCGTCGTACCATTCGGCCTTCTGCTCGCGGGTTCCGTCGTTTTCCGCAATCATGTCCACAGGGGAAGACGCTTCCCCTTCGGTCTTTTTTTTCTCGTAGTCGTATACCACAACTTTGCAGCTTTGGGTTCCAAGATCGATTCCGCATACGGTTTTCATGAGGGTTCCTCCGCTTTACAAGGACCTCCTCAAACCCCGGCCGGGTTCCCGGAGGCTCTCCTCTTGTACCGCCCATTCTACGTTATGCGCCGGAATTTGTCCACCGTGAAACTTTTTACCGGGGCACGGGACCGCCTAAAGGCAGCCCCGCAGACGGGCTGCATGCATGGAGCGGAATCAGCCTATCTTGGTAAGGCCGTTTTTCAGCGCGTAAATGGCTATCTGGGTGCGGTTTTGCAGGCCCGCTTTCTTCATGGCTGAGGAAACGTAATTCCTTACCGTTCCCTGTGTCAGCTGCATCTGCTCGGCGATTTCCTTGTTGCTCTGGGCCCGGCCAATGCGGCCCATGATGCGAAGCTCCGTATTTGAAATGCCCGAAGGTATTGAAGGCGCTTCGCCCCCGTCCGGCGGGGCCTTTACGCAGCGCCGGTAATGTATCAGATCCATGATATAGGCGCGGGTCTGGCCCAGAATGTTCGGGCTGATGTAGCATCCGCCGAAACAGGCTATCTTTATCATCTCGGGCAGCCTGTCGTGATCGTCCGGTTTAACCAGGTATCCTGAAACGCCGGCGCTCACGGCCTCCCATACGGTTTCCTCACGGCCGCGCGGGGTGTACATGATGATCGCCGTATGGGGCGACCTGCGTTTCAAAAGAGGGACAAGGTCCGCGCCCGCCCCTTCTCCGTCAATGCTGATAAGCGCCGCGTCGGGTTTTTTCTGGTCCACCAGCCTCAGCGCGTCGTATTCATCCTGCCCGAACGCGGATACTCGTATACCGTTTTCCGGTATCAGAACGGAACCGAGCGCGCGCCGTTCTTCTTCTCTGTCAACCACAATGATGCTAATCATGGCAGAAAACAATTAAGGAAAACTCTAAAAACTTCAATATTCCAAAAATTCCCTTAATTTTACCGTTGTCCGGCGGTTTTTTCAAGAAAAAAAACGGCGTTTATGACAATTGTCATAATCTATAGGCGAAAAACAATTCGCCATGAGGTGGCCTTTGCCTTCATGTTCCGGAAAACTGCCAAATTTTGGAAGAAATTTTAACCACGGAGGACAGGCAATGCGCAGATCGCATTGCCTGAGAGTTACACGGAGGGAAGAAAGGATTTGTTTCGAAAACTCCACAAGCCAATCCCGCCGGGATTGGCTCAAACTCCGCGTAACTCCTATGTTTTATGTCAAGGGAAATCCGATTTTTTTCAGATCCCCCTGACCGCTCCCGGCCCGGTTATGCACTTAATGCTTTCTGAGCCAGGGCTTCCGTTCCAGGCCTTTCCCGCCTGAAATGCCTCGCCTCATACCTCGTCCCGTTCTTCAGCAGCGTGTACAGCAATATTCCCAGCCTCCTCGCTACCGCCACTATCGCCTTCTTCTTCCCCAGCCC
>JAISEB010000161.1 GCA_031264395.1 Treponema sp.
AAGGGTTTTTTTGACGAAGAAGGGGTCAAGATAAACCTGGTCAGCGGCAGTACCTTCGAGGCGGAACGGGCGGCCCTTGCCGCGGGGAAAATAATAGTAGAAAACGGTGATTTTCAGTATTTTCCCGGTGTTTATAACGGCCTTGACGTAAAGCTCATCGGCGGCCTGCACGAAGGCTGCATAAAGATCCTGGTCCCGCGAAATTCGCCCATAACCTCGTTGAGCGACTTCCGGGGCAAGAAAATCGCCGTCGATGAAATCGGCGGAACCCCCATGTCGGTAGCGTCGGTTGCCGCGGGGAGCGCCGGCGTCAATCCGCAGACGGAGATCACCTGGGTGCCTTACCCCAACGACCAGATATCCCAGGCCGTGGAAAAGGGCGAAGTGGACATAGCGGCCCTCTGGGATCCTTTTGCCACGACGCTGGAAAACACGGGAAATTACCGGGTTCTGGTGGACATCAGCGAACATCCGCTGTTTGCCGGAAAAGCCTGCTGCTTCCTCTTTGCCTCAGGCAAAGTTGTCCGGGAGAATCCGGGCGCGGTGGCGGCGGTTCTGCGGGGCTACCACAAGGCGGTCGCCTGGATAGGGGCCAATCCCGCCGAGGCCGCCCGGCTTCTGGTTTCCGAAAAGAAAGTCGCCACCGATGACGTTGCCCTGGTGGCGGGGCTGCTGGAACACTACCACTACGGCAAGCATGCCGGGACAGCGGCCAACGCCAGTGCAAAGGAAGACGCCGTTTATTTTGCCCGCGAACTGACCAAAATAGGGTATCTGCCCGCGGATCTTGATCCGCAAAAGTTTATCGACGGCATCTATGTTGACATCTTCGCGCTGGAAGCTGCGGCAAACGCGAACAAGGGAAGATGAACCGGTTCCGATTTAAAAAAGTGAGGTGACTGTTCAGAAAAGGGGAGGGGGGATTTTCCTCCTCCCCTCTGAACGGTTACGGGAAATCCGGTAAAACCGCCGTGAATACGGCGCTGGAGGCATCGTGGCAAAACAGAAATGGTATGAAGATCCCAAAATAGCCGGGGATACGGTTTACTGGAAACCCAAATCGGAGGCGTGGTTCTGGGCGGCTCCCGCCTCTTTTGCCGCGGCGCTCCTTGAAAATGCCGCCCTTCCTTCCGTGGAAGACGTCAATCCCCGGCCCTACCGCGCCGTGCTGGCCCTGTTTGTAACGGCTCTCCTCCTGCTGTATCTCTTTGCTTTGAAAAGGCCTCTTTTCAGGAGAAAACTCTACCACAAGGCCCAGTTTATTTTCGGCGCGGGCGCCGCGCTTGTACTGTGGGATCTGCTTACCATAAAAAGCGGCTTTCTTCCCCTGCCTTATTTTCCGGGCATGGCGGGCATTCTCGCCGTCATGTTCGACGACCGCTGGCTCCTTGTGCGGAGCACCGTTTATTCCATGCGCCTTTTCTTCGCGGGGATGATCACCGGCACCCTTTTGGGGCTTGCCACAGGCACCTTCGTGGGCTGGTGGCGGCAGTGGGATTACTGGCTTTCACCCGTTATCAGGGTTACAGGGATCATTCCGGCCGTCGCCTGGCTGCCCGTCGCGCTGGCCGTCCTTCCCACGAGTTTTACTACAGGGATCTTCTTGATCTTCATTTCCTCGTGGTTTCCCGTCTCGTCCATGATGGCCGCGGGGATCATCTCGACGCCGAAGAATTTTTTCGACGCGGCAAAGACGCTGGGGGCCGATAACAGATTTCTGCTTTTTCGCGTAGCCATACCCCACGCCATGCCGGACATGTTTACCGGCATCCTTACGGCGACGGCCTTTTCGTTCACAACGCTTATCGTGTCGGAAATGGTCGGCGCCAAGGCGGGGCTGGGCTACTACATCAACTGGGCCAAGGGATGGGGGGCCTACTCGAAGGTGTACGCCGCCATCATCATCATAGCGGTGGAGTTCTCCCTGATCCTTGTCCTGATAGCCGCCGTCCGGGGAACAGTACTGCGCTGGCGGAAAGGAATCCTTAAATGAGCGGGATCTTAATCGACATACAGGATGTCGGCCGTATATACCGCGACGCGGGAGGCAACCCCCTGTACGCGCTCAAGAATATCAGGCTCGGCATAAACCGGGGCGAATTTATATCGATAGTGGGCCCTTCCGGCTGCGGCAAGACGACGCTCCTCAGGCTCATCGCGGGACTGGACCGCCCCCAGTCGGGACGCATCATAATAGAGGGAGATGAAATAACGGGGCCAAGCCACGAGCGGGGGTATGTTTTTCAGCAGCCCGCCCTTTTCCCCTGGGCCACGGTGTTTGACAATGCCGCCGCGGGCCTTAAAGCCAGGGGCGTGTATTCGGACCAGAAGGACCGTGTAAAAGAATACATAGCCATGACAGGACTTGAGGGCTTTGAGAAAAATTATCCCCATGAGATTTCCGGGGGCATGGCCCAGCGGGTAGCCATTATCAGGGCGCTCATAAACGAGCCCAAGGTGCTGCTGCTTGACGAGCCTCTGGGCGCGCTGGACGCGTTTAAAAGAATAGAACTTCAGTCTTTGCTGCTTGACATATGGAAGAAGACAGGAGCCACCATGGTGATGGTTACCCATGACGTTGACGAAGCCATAGCGTTAAGCGGCCGCATCGTGATCATGACGCCCCGCCCCGGGGAGATCTCGGAAGTAATCGGGGTCGATCTTGAAGACGGTGAACGCGACAGAAACAACGACGCCTTTATTGCCCTGCGGAAAAAGATCCTTGAGGTGCTTCATCTGGTTATTTCCCGGCCCCAGCCGGAATACGCGATATGACGGTTGTTGCCGCGCCCGCCCCGGTTTTTGTATAATGGGCATGTTTGAAAGGAGAAACCGGGTATGCCGAAAAAAGCGATTGTTTTTCTTGCCGAAGGCTTTGAGGAAGTGGAGGCCGTTACACCCATCGATTATCTGCGGCGGGCCGGAGTGGATGTAACAACGGCCGCCTTGGGCGCGTCCCGCACGGTAAAGGGCGCCCACGGCATGGAAATAAACGCCGACGCCGCCTTCGCGGAACTTGCGAAAAAGGCGGATGCCGGCTTCTGGGACGCCGTGATCCTCCCCGGAGGGGGCGGCGGGTCGAAAAACCTTGCCGCTTCAAAGGAAACGGGGGAGCTGGTACGGGCCATGGCCGCGTCGGGAAAACTCGTCGCCGCAATCTGCGCTTCCCCGGCGGTGGTGCTCGCCCCTCTGGGGATCCTTAAAGGCAGAAAGTTTACCTGTTATCCGGGCATGGAAAAAGAGGTAAGCGGCGCATCGTGGTCTTCCGATCCGGTTGTGACCGACGGCAACATCATCACAAGCCGCGGCGCGGGAACCGCCGGGGCCTTTGCCCTGGCCGTTATAGGAAAACTTGTCTCCGAAGCCGAAGGGAAGAAGATAGCCGGGCAGGTTGTGATGCCGGGCCAAGATTGCTGAACCCCAAATGGGGTTCAGCAATCTTGGCCTAGGGAGTTTTGCGGCGGTTGTGCGTTGTTTGAGGGCGGTGCGCGGGTTTTTTGCCGCAAAACTCCGGCCTAAGGAATTTTGCCGCCGGGCTTTACTTCGGCCTGGCGACCAGTTCCTCAAGCGGGGGATCTTTTTTAATGTCTTCCCTGAGGCCTTCGGCCCTGCCTTTGTTCACATAGTCCCTGCTCTGGAAGGAATAGGTAAAGCTGGTGTGTACGTCGTAGGTTCCCTTCATAAGGGCGTAGGCGTCTTCGGTCATTACCAGTTCCTCGTCGGTGGGGATGATGTAGACGGGGATTTTTGAGTTGTCCGCGGAGATGATGAATTCCCCGTTCCTCGTGTGGACCCTTTCGTTCTTTTCGGGATCGTACACAATGCCCGCGCCCTCAAGCCCGCTCAAAATTTTCTTCCGCATGAAGGTGGCAAACTCGCCGACGCCCGCGGTAAAGACCAGCGCGTCCACGCGGCCCAGCACCGCCTGATAGGCGCCGATGTATTTTTTTACACGGTAAGCTTCCATGTCCTGGGCAAGAACGGCGCGCTTGTCGCCCTGAAGGACAGCCTTCTGAATATCGCGGCGGTCCGCGTACGCGCCTGTAATCCCCAAAAGCCCCGACTTCTTGTTAAGCGCGTTTTCCATTTCGGCGGCGCTCATGCCGGTTTTCCGCATCACGTAAAAAGGCATGGCGGGGTCCGTGTCGCCCGATCTGGTTCCCATTACAAGCCCCTCAAGCGGGGTAAGCCCCATGGAGGTGTCGAACGAGCAGCCGTTTTTTACCGCGTTAATTGACGAGCCGTTTCCGATATGGCAGATGATGAGGTTTGTCTCAAAAGGATTTTTCCCAAGAAGCACCGAGGCGCGCTTGGCGGTGTAGAGGAAGGACGTCCCGTGAAAACCGTACTTCCGCACCGAATATTTTTCGTACCATTCGTAGGGCACGGCATAGGTGAAATTTTCCGGAGGCATGGTCTGGTGCCAGGCGGTGTCCATTATCGCGCAGTGCGGCACGCCGGGAAGCACTTTTTTCGCGGCCTCTATTCCCATGATGTTGGCGGGGTTGTGCAGGGGGCCCAGATCCTTCACCTCGTTAAAAACCGCCATGGCGGCATCGTCGACGATAACGCTCTTGGTAAATTTATCGCCGCCGTGCAGCACGCGGTGTCCCACGGCCCCGATAACGCCCATGTCGCTGATGACCCCGTGTTCTCCCGTAAGGGTCTTGATGATAAGGTCCACCGCGCCGGTATGGGTGGGGCAGTCGTGTTCCACCGTCAGCTTTGGCTTTCCCCTGGCCTCATGGGTAATGAACGATCCGCCCAGCGTTACTTTTTCAACAATGCCGACCGCGAGGATATCTTTTTTATCCCAGTCGTAGACCTGGTACTTTGCCGAAGACGATCCGCAGTTCAATGTCAGAATTACCATGTTTATCCCCTTATGTATTCATACTATACCATATTCCGCGCCTATAGCAATTCCGTCCTTCCCGCCTTTTTAACCGCTTCCACTACGGAGCGTACCAGCTGGCTTTGTCCTTTTTTGACTATGAGGACAGAAGGAGGCTTCCCGTCCCTGCCCGAGCGCACCGTAACGACAAGATCGCTTACCCCGCAGAGGGCCACGGGAATGTCCGAATCCACAAAGCAGGATTCCGATCCGGCGGCGTACACTTCGGCGTCCGTGCCGCCCAGGAGTTTCGAGTATTCATCCCAGTTCCCCACGTCAAGCCAGGTAAAGCCGGCTTTGACCATGGCGGTGTTCCCGCATTTTTCCGCGACGGCGTAATCAAAGGAAATGGCCGGCGCAGCCGCGTAAGCTTCCTCAAGGCCGTTCCAGTTTTCAAGGATGCGGAGGCCGTTTTTTACCGTGAAGCCGCTATTTTGGGGGGCGGAAAGTTTTTCAAAAGGGGAAATAACGAGGGGGGCGGCGCGGCGGAATTCCTCAAGCAGAAAACGCGGTGAAAAGGCGAACATCCCCGAATTCCAGTAAAAGCGCCCCGATGAAACAAACTCTTCCGCGGTTTTTTCGCCGGGCTTTTCGCGGAAAGAAAGCGCCCTGAATGTTTCGGGCGGAACCGGCCTTCCGTCAAGTTTTTCCCCCGCCTCAATGTACCCGTAGCCTGTCTCGGGCCGCGAGGGGGGAATGCCGAAGACCACAAGGTACCCCTCCCCGGCAAAGGCGGCGGCGGCGCGGGC
>JAISEB010000163.1 GCA_031264395.1 Treponema sp.
CTTGAAGAAGAAATGATCCCCCTCGCGGCCCGCATCGTCACCATAGCCGACGTTTACGACGCGCTGCGCATGGAAAGAAGCTACAAGCCCGCGCTGAGCCATGAACTGACCACGTCAAAAATGATGGAGGAGTCGGGCACCCATTTTGATCCCCTGCTCATCGGGGTGTTTCACGCTATTGCTTCCGATTTTAACGCGATCTACGAAAAGAACAAGGATTAGGGTAAGAAAACCTCTAAAAACTGAAGTTTTTAGAGGTTCCCATTAGCGGTTTGCCGCGCTTTTGCGGCAGACTGCAAACGCCGGAAAAGGCTTCCGGAAATTTACAGGAATTCCCCTTCCCCGCCGCCGAAATCCAGTTCGGGTAAAACCGCCTGGGAGTCGGCGGCCGCCCTGTTTTCCGCCTTGATGGCGTCGAATACTTCCCGCCTGAAGACCTTGACGCTTCTGGGAGCTTCCACGCCTATGCGGACCTGATCCCCGCGGACCTCAATGATGGAGACGGAAATATCATCCCCTATCATGATCTTTTCGTTGATTTTTCTGGACAGTATCAGCATTACGCCTTCCTCGCGGAAGAAAGTTCGGCCATGATGTCGTGCCTGGTCTTCCACCGGGAGTCCTGCAAAACGGCCTGTTTTCCACGGCGGGAGTCCCGGTTAATGATGAGGGGCCCCTGCAGGTTCGCGGTCATGGGCCCGTCGGCGGGAATGGTAACAATAGAAAAGATAATGGCCTTTTCGGGCGAACGCAGGTCTATATCTTGCAGTTCCTCGTCTCCTATGTCCAGTTCGTAATCGGGCCTGAACAGGAAAGGATTCACCAGTATAAAGGCTATCCGCTGGACATCCACCGACTGGAGCCAGAAAAAGGGCCGCCTTTCCGCGTCGAGGAGCACGTAATCCCTGAAAGATTCAAATCCGAAAAGCCCGTTGGGAAAGGTGATCCTCTGCTGCTCTTTTACGTCAATGATTCCGTAAGCCTTGGTCGCAACCTGCACAATCCGCTCCTCTGTCTATGGAGTATACACGCCGTTAACGCAGAAAATCCAGCAGCGTCGGGGGGATGATCCTGGCCGCGGTCTGCAGGGCCGCGCGGTGGACAAAATCCATCATGGCAAGCTCGGTGGCGGCGTCGGCGTAATTTACGGAAGATTCCCTTGCCAGGGCGGCGGTAACATTGGGGATCTCCTGGTTAAGCCTGGTCCAGGTCATCTCCGCGCGTTCGGCCCTGCTGCCCGTCTGCGCCCTGCGCGCCTCCAGGTTCCCCAGGGCAAGATCCATGCCGCCTATGCCCTGGCTCCCGGCAAATTCCTGATCCCCCCTCAGAAACGCGTCGCGCAGGCGTATCGCCATGTCGAATATGGAACCGCCGTACACCCGCGCGGCGTTGCTCCAGTTGGGCGCGTTGTTTTCGGCGTTGCCCCGTATGATTCCCAGATCCTGCAGCACGCGGAGATCGCCTGAGGTGTTGTCTTCCATGCGGATAAGGTGGGCGCTGGTTCCCTCAAGGGCAAGCCCGTGCGTTTCCATGTCCACGTAGGCCTTGACAGGCGCGGGCGATTCGTTGATCTTCGCCACGATGGACTGTACGGTGTCGCCCGGAGTAACGGGAATTTCAACGCCGTCCACGAAGAACGAGCCGTTCTCGCTTACCCGGTAATCGGTGGCGTCGACGGTGGAAAATATCTGCATCTTTTCCGCCCAGAATACCTCGCCGCCGCCCATGTCAAGTTCCGCGTATGCGCCGCCGCTTATTTCGGTTTTGCGCGAAGCCCCCGAGCCCCGGTATTCCACGCGGAGGATCATCTGCTCCCCTCCCCCTTCCACGGTTCCCTCGACGATGCGGAAAGGCTCGGTAAAAACCTTGTCGCCCGAGAAAAGCTGTTTGGCGTCAGGCCCTGTCTTGTTGGAAATATCCACCAGTTCCTTGAGCAGCTCGTTGACCTCCACGGCCATGATCTTGAGATCCTCCGCCGCGTAAACGCCGTTTGCCCCGTTTACCGCGAGTTCCCGCATGCGCTGAAGAACGTCGGCGGCTTCGTTCATGTAATCATGGGTAAACTGGTAATGCTCCTTGGCGTAAAACACATTATTCTCAAAACGCTTAAGACGGGCGAGGTAGGACTCGTAGCGCACCGCGTGGGAAGCCGACATGGGATCGTCGCGCAGTTCGGTAATTCTTGTATTGCCGGAAAGCCGCGTCTGAACGTTGTTGAGCCGCTCTTCCTGCCGCCTCAGGTAGTACTGCGTGTCGGTATTAGGCATGTCGGTCGATATTCTTCTCATGGTTTACTCCCGGCGTTTACACGCCCATCCTGTTAATCAGGGTATCGAGCATGGCGTTGACCGTTGTGATAAAACGGGCGGCCGCGGCGTAGCCCTGCTGGTAGCGGATCAGGTTGGATAATTCCTCGTCAATGTTAACGCCCGAAACAGACTGCCTCATTGCATACAGGTCTTTCATGATCTGATTTTCCGTCTCAAGCTGTATCCCGCTTGCTTCGCCCAGCATTCCTATACGCCCCGCCGTTTCGGCGAAATAATCGTCAAAGGTGCCTATTCTTCCCACCATTACCTGCGTGTCGCGTATAGCGGCTATGGCAAGAGCGGCTTCCCCGTTTCCGGGATTCGCCGCCCTGCCGTTAAAGCCGAAACCGGCGGCGACGGCGGAAGGATCGCGCATTAACGCGGGGTTAATATCTATCCATCCTGAAGGATGGGCAAAGGGGGCAAGGGCATAATCTTCGGCGCCGCCCCTGAGGACGGCGGCCGCATCGGCTTCTTCCCAGTCGTAGGCGCCTTCGGGGCCTGAGGCAAGGAGGATTCCCGCGTACCCTTCAAGAAAATGGCCCGAATCTTCGATATGCCGGATCACAAAATCGGGATTGCGCCCGACAATCTCGGGAGACACGTTTACGGGAATGCCGGACTGGTAGTTGTCGGACGGCGTCGCCTTGAGGGAAAGCCGCCCGTCGCGGTTAAGGCGGGCCACAACTTCGGCGCCCGAGTTGTTTATCCTTGTGATGATGTCCGTTACCGTATCCGTCGAATAATAGGGAATGTCTATGTTTCCCCCGGCGGCCGAAAGGGTGATTACCCCCTCAAGGCCGGTCTGGGCCTGGGCTTCGAGCGTGTTGACGCCGTTGATCCTGTAGATATACGTTGAGTCGTAATTGCCGTCCCCGTCCCTGTCGTAATTGCCGTTCACGTTTGTAACAAAAGGATATTCCGAAAAGAAATTATTTCCCGTTACCCCGTTGGCCCCGTACGCTTCCCGGTGAATTTCGTTGACAAGGTCGATAAAATTCATGGACATGGAATCGAGAACCTTGATTTCGTCCTGTATGGTCCTGTCGCGGATATCGATGAGCGCCTTGAGGCTGCCGTTTTTGAAATGTACGGCCTGGCGGGTTTCGCCCCAGATGATCTCGTTAAAACCGCCCGACTCTATGCCGCCTACCATGTCAAAGGTTCGGCCTATGGAACCCTGAACAAGGACAAGCCCCGCGGTGTGGACCATGAACTCGTCGGGGTCCCGCGTGTCTATGGTTATATCGATGATGGACGAAAGTTTGTCGACAAGCAGATCCCGCCTGTCAAGGAGATCGTTGGGATTGTCGCCCTGGGCCCTGACCTTCTGTATGACATTGTTAAGTTCGGCAATCTGGCGTGAATAGTCGTTGACCTTCGCGACGGTAAGGGCGATATCCTCGTCGGCCATGGTCTGCAGATCTTTAAGCATGTTGTACCGTTCGTGTATTCCGTCGATCAGCGTCCTGCCCCGTTCCAGCACCGCCGTCCTGGGCGCGCCGTCGGCCGGATGCAGTGAAAGCTCCTGCCATGCATCCCAGAATTCGTCCATTTTACTTCTTACGGAATTGTCCCCGGGTTCAAGGTATATGTGATCCATCGCGCGCAGATAGGGATCGCGCGCCGTCCAGTAGCCTTCCGACGAAGCCTGCGAAATGATGCGTTTGTCCAAAAGCTGATCCCGCAGCCGCTCTATGCGTTCCACCACGGTCCCCTGCCCTATCTGGCCCGGCGTTTCCTCGCGGTTAAGACCGGGAAGATAGATGGGTTCAAAGGGAACTATCTCCACCCGCTGGCGTGAATACCCTTCCGTATTCGTGTTGGTCAGGTTATGGCCCGTGGTATTGAGCCCCTGCTGGTGAACGTGGACCCCGCGTTTTCCTATTTCTATGCCCTGAAAGGTTGAAGTCATTTCCGCGCCTCCTAAAAACGGTGATTCAGTACGAGACTGCGGGACTGCGGAGGCAGCTGCGTTCCCTGGCTGGAATAGAGCCGTCCGCGCCGTTCCGGGAAAGCCGCCTCAAGATACCCCTCCGCCAGGGTCCGCGCCTCGTTAAGAAAACCGGCCAGTGCGCCGCCTGATGCCCTGATTCGAAGACATTCAAATTTGAGGCCGCGGTACATTCCGGTGAGTTTGTTTCTGGATTCGGGGGAAAGACGGGAAACAAGGGCGTAAAAACGGCTTTTTTCGTCGCCCGAACCGGGAAATTCGGCAAGAAGCGCCTCCCGTCCGGCTTCCGCCTCCCTGAATTCGGCGCCCAGAGCGTCGACAGCCTTAAGCCGCGCCTCGATATTCTCCCAGTCCCGTTCCATCACGCCTTTCCACAGATCTTCCTGCAGGGCCGCTATCTTCCCGGCAAGTTCCGTTTCCCTGGAAAAAACGCGGAAACATTTATCATACAGATCCTTCATGTCTTCCGTCTGCATACCATTACCTCTCTTCATATATCGGCATCCCCCGCCGCGTCTTGACAAAAAAGACAAAACAGGCCATAGTTGTGCCGTTCGTAATGGTGGGTGTAGCTCAATGGTGGAGCCCCAGATTGTGGATCTGGATGTTGCGGGTTCGAGCCCCGTCATCCACCCGGCGGCAGCGGCTCCAAAAGAGCGTCCGTAGCTCACGTGGATAGAGCGGCGGACTTCGAATCCGCAGGCAGCAGGTTCGAGTCCTGCCGGACGCGGGATAAAAAATCCTTTGGATTTTTTATCTGGGCGGAAAACCTCCGGTTTTCCGCAGACGGCGAAAATGTGCAGGACTCGAAAGGTTTAGCCCGCCGGCCGAAGGGAGGAAAAGGCGCCAGGACGGCGCCGAAAGGGCTAAACCACGGCCTGAAAGGAGGCAACACGATGTTGCCGACTGGAAGGCGAGTCCTGCCGGACGCGGGATAAAAAATCCGGAGAACCGCTTGACGAAGGCGGATTAGTCCGGTACATTGGCAAAGAGCGTCCGAAACGTTCAGGATCCGGTAATCCGGGTGTATTTTTTGGGCCGCTAGCTCAGCTGGTAGAGCAGCAGACTCTTAATCTGCGGGTCCTGAGTTCGATCCTCGGGCGGCTCAAAGTCCTAATTCCTTATGGTATAAGGAATTATGTAATAGCCACCGGAAAAACCGGCGCTATGCTTTTCTTAATCTATGCAAAAAACTATGACAAACGGCTTGACACGTTTTGTCTGCGGGTTTTGCGGAGGGGGAAGGCCATGCGCCGGAAGTTTTATATTCACAGGCGGGGAGGCGTTTTTTACGCGTGCCTGGTAAACCAGGAAACGGGGCTTTCCATGAGCGCCAGGAGTACCGGGGAGCGTGACCGGGACGCGGCCCTTATCGTGGTTTCCGGCTGGTTGAGGGATGGCTTGCCGGGGAAGGACGGGGAGCGCCGGAAGGTAGAAGCCGCGTTTGACCTTGACGGAATACTCCGCAGCATACGGAAGGCGGAACTGGACAGCGGCGGGGCATTGGCAATCGTGAAGGCCCTTAAAGAACGCGGCCTTATCGACATCGGCGCGGTTCCCTCCGGGAAGGGGAGCGT
>JAISEB010000189.1 GCA_031264395.1 Treponema sp.
CCACCCACATTTTGTCGGCCCTGGTCTTTGCTACGCAAAGCCCTTATTCGGGCCGCCAAAACGTCGTAAACAGCCGGAACGTTAGGCGCAATTGGTCGAAAAAATTATGAAAAATTAACAAAAACACTTGTACAATCATGTATTATGTATTATAATGTGTATCGGAGGATAAAAATGAGAACAAATATTGTTTTGGATGATGATTTAGTTGAAGAAGCTTTTAAATTTTCACAAACAGTCTCCACAAAAAGGGAATTAATTGAGACGGCTTTGAAGGAGTATGTGAATAATAGAAAAAGAAAAAGTTTGAAAGAAATAAAAGGAAAAATAAAGTTCAGTGTGGATTATGATTATAAAAAAATGAGGGAAATGAAATGATTATTGTAGATGCATCCATCTTAATAGGATATTTTAAAGGAATGGAAATTCCTCCCTATGATAAAATGGATTTTATTATTGACAACGATATTCCTTATGGGATTGATAATCATATTTACCTTGAATTGTTGCAAGGATCAAGAAATGAATCGGAATATGATATTTTAAAAGAATATTTAAGTACATTGCCTTTTTATGAATTGAAATATGGAAAAAAATCATACGAAAATGTAGCACAGTTGAATATAAAGTGCAGAGAACATGGGATAACCATAAGAAGTACAATTGATTTAATCATTGCCGAAATAGCATTAGAAAACAATTTATACATATTACATAATGATAACGATTATACAAATATGGCAAGGGTAATAACGGAATTAAAAATATTGACTAATACAATGGTATAAGGTATATATAGGAAAAAGGAGAGAAAAATGAAGCGGATTTTGATAATTTTTGCCTTGTTGGTTTTAAGTACGGTAGTATTTGCTCAACAATATGAAATTCCCGCCGGTGCGGTACTTCTTGAAAGCACTGTCATGAAAGATAATGGAAAACCATATCTTATTGAGGCTTTATATAGACTCAGAGACGGCTCACAGATGAGCGTTTACTATGACGCTGACGGCAGGAACGAAGTGATCGTGCAAAGAGTTTTAGCGGCAAAAACGCCGGCAGAACAGCAGCAGATTTTATCAACTCAAAGACCGGTATTCAATATTTCTGCCGCTAATATGCAATCGCTTTATCAAAATATGCCCGGATTTATACGGTACAAGTTCAATGACAGATATGAAATGAGCCAATTCATGAAGATCATGAAAATAGAAAGACCTTATGGTGGTAATTCTCCATCTGGTCTTCAAGATTGTTTTAGTACTAACAAGCCGGCATATTTAATGTACGATAAATACGATGAATCCTGGTCAATAGAATCATCATATGGCACTTCTTATCGAGTAGACAAAATAAGATAGGACGGAAAATGAAAAAACTACAGAAAACGGACGATAATCAAGTTAAAAATCACCTCAAGTTTTTTTTGGATCATCCGAAAATCTGGTACTACTTGAAAATGAGTGAATCAGAGCTTCTTTAGCCCGAAAAAATTCTGCTGAAGATCTCGAGGATTGCAAGGCGCAGCGGGGCAATGGTTCCTGGACTGCTTGCCCCAGCCGCGTTTTTGTGCCCGCCGCCGCCCAGGGCCGCGGCGACGGCCGCCACGTCCACCGCGTCGCGGGAACGCAGGCCGATGGTGCATGTACCCGGTTCTTCCTGCCGGATAATGACGATGGCCTCGACGCCCTCGACGGACTGCAGCAGCTGGTAGAGGCTGTCGGAATCGCGGCCTTCAAGGCCGAAGCGGGCGGTTTCTTCCAGTTCTTCGCACGAAAGGATCAGCCTGCCGCCGAAGTGGGATTCCGCGCGCGAAAGTATCAGGCCAAGGAGCCTCCTCGAATCAAGGTTTTTTCCCCCGTTAATGGCCAGAAAGGCCCGCTTTGGGCTTGCCCCCGCGCGGATGAGCCTTGAAGCGGCGGCGAAGGTTTCCGCCCCGTCCGAATCGACATGGCGGAAGAATCCCGTATCGGTACAGAGCCCGAAGAAGAGCAGCCCGGCTTCTTCCTCCGTAAGTTCAAGGCCCAGCGCCTCTACAAGACGCTGGACCATAAAGGTTGTGGAGGGGGCGCCGGGGTCAAGGTACACGGGCGATTCCGCGCCGGAAGGCCCGTGATCCCCCGTTTTGTGGTGATCGATGACCGCTACGGGAAGTTTTTCCAGAAAGGGGGAAAGATCCCCGGCGCGTTCCGGGGCCGAACAGTCAACCATGATGACGCGGGCCCCTTCCCGTTCTTCCGGGCCGGGGCGGGCGGTAAAGCGGTGTTCGTAGGGCTTTATTTCCGTCCGTTTGAAGGGCCCGGCGGAACAGGCAAGCACCCTTTTGCCGAGCCGCTCCAGGACGGAGCAGAGGGCAAGCTGGCTGCCTACGCAGTCGCCGTCGGGTTCCTTGTGCCCGGCGACAAGGAACGCGCTTCCCTCCCGGATAAATGCCACAAGTTCCGGGGGAACGCCGTTATTCATCACAAGTCAAAATCCTGAACTGCCGTTCGTATCCGGAGTCCGCCCCGGAAACTACCGCCTTTCCGCCGCTGATGTACACGTTGATTTCGGTACGCAGCCCGTAGTCCGGAAAATAAATACCCGGTTCCAGTGAAAAACAGGAGCCGTCCAGCAGCAGCCTTTCGTCGGGAAATTCCACCGAATCAATGTTCACTCCCGATCCGTGGACCTCCGTATCTATACCGTGGCCGGTACGGTGGCGCAGCGCCTTTTCGTAGCCCAGCGCGGCAAGACTTTTCCGTACGGCGGCGTCCACGGCGGCGCCCGAAGGCCGCCTTCCTTTTTCAAGTTCGTTTTGTATAAAACCAAGGCCCTCTTCACGGGCGGAAACAAGATCGCCGAATTTTTTTTCAAGGGCGGAAGGCGGCGTTGATCCATAAAAACCTGCCCATGAAATATCCGCGTAAACGCCGCCCGGTTCCTTTGCCCACAGGTCAAACTGGATCACATCGCCGGGTTTGAAGACGGCGCCTTCCCGTATTTCGTAATGGGGGTTTCCCGAATTGATCCCCGCGGCAACAAGGGGAGGATGATCGGCGGTGAGGTTCCGTTTTTCAAATTCATCAAGAAAAAACCGCTGAATATCCGCTTCCGTTATGGTTTTTTTCCGCCTGAAGGCATCCCTTACGGCCTCCCATGCGGCGGCAACCGACTCGTACAGATGGGCCGCGGCCCTTTCGTGGGAAGCCGTTCCCTTCCCGTCAAGCAGCCCCTTGAAGCGCTGAATAAGGCCGGCGGCCGTCTCCAGCGTGAGCCCCGCCTCCTCAAGCAGGGCGGCGGCGCCCGCGTCAAGCCAGGAAATCGCGGCGAGGGTCTTTGAAACGTGAACGCCCCAGCGTTTTCCCGCCAGCGCCGCAAGGCAGGAGACGAGTTCTTCCCTTCCCGTGTAGGGGATCTTTTCCCCCGGCAGAAAGTCAAGAGCGTCCTCTTCAACACGGCTGACTATTTTTAGGGGAAGCTCTTCCCCTTGTTCCCCGGAGGAAGGAAGGGCCGGTACGGCGTATATCCACAGCCGGGAATTGGAAGCGCCGGAAGGTACGGCAAGTATTTCGTCCGAAAGCCTGTCGCGGTGGCGGAAATTACAGAAAAGCCATCCGTCAAGGTTTTCCTTCCGAATGGCTTTTCGCATTTCCCTTAGTTTTTCAGGAACCATATGCCGGATAGCCGGAACCCGTCAAAATTCAAGTCTTACGTCGGTTATGTTTTCGAATTTGTCGTCAATATTAACGTGAAGCGGCACGATGCCCCAGGTTTCATGGGCCCTTGCCTTGCGGACGTAGAGTTTTACGTGGTCGAATTCGCCGCTTTTATAGTAAACCGTCATATACGGCCAGGCAGTAGGCGCCTGCAGGGAAACAAGTTCCCCCTTTCCGGCTACTTCGGTAAACCATTCCAGGGGAAGGTACGCCTGGGCCATCTGGTTTACCCCCTTGCGGTAGAGGACGACATACCCCTTCCGGTAGGCGTATATCTTTTCGATGTTTACGTGGACATAAAAGTACTCCGATTCCTTACCCTCGGAAATAGTCTGGGCAAAGAGGGGCAGCGCCGCGGTAATGCCCGTAAGGATAATCATCGTAAAAAGGAATTTTTTCATTTGAATCCTCCGGTATAACCAATTCAGGGTTGCGGTCTTAAACACCGGCGTTGTGAACCCGCCCTGTTAAAACCGCCCACTATTATTATATTGTCAGGAAACCGTATCTGACAAGCCCAAAGTGGCGAGCATGAGCGCTTTGATTGTATGTTTGCGGTTTTCGCCTTCGTCCCAGGCCCTGCTTTGCGGCCCGTCTATGACGGCGGCGGTTACCTCCTCGCCCTTGACGGCCGGAAGGCAGTGGAGAAAGATGCTGTCTTTCCGGCCCGTTCCGTCCATGAGGGCCTGGTTCACCTGATACGGCCCAAGCAGCCGGGCCCGCTCTTCCTTCTTGTCTTCTTCGCCCATGGAGGCCCACACGTCGGTATAAACCGCGTCGGCGCCCCTTACGGCGGCGGTATCGGGCGTAATGGTGATTTCCCCCCCCGCGGCGGCGGCGCGGCAGCGTTCAAGGAATTGCGGATCGGGGCCAAGGGAAGGCGGGGTAATGACGGTGAAGTTCACCCCCAGTTTGGCGCAGATTACCATAAGGGAACGGGCTACGTTGTTCCGGCCGTCTCCTGTAAAGCAGAGTTTTTTCCCCCTGGACGGCCCGAAATTTTCTTCCAGCGTCATGATGTCCGCCAGCGCCTGTGTAGGGTGAAAATCGTCGGTCAGGCCGTTGTAGACCGGCACCTTCGAATATTCGGCGAGTTTTTCGACAACGGCCTGTTTGAAGCCCCGGAACTGTATGGCGTCGAACATGCGGCCCAGAATGCGGGCGGTATCCTCTATGGACTCCTTTGCCCCAAGCTGAATGTCCTGCGTGGAAAGAAACACCGGGTGCCCGCCTTCTTCGCCGAAGGCCGTTTCAAAGGCGCAACGGGTCCGCGTGGACCGTTTTTCGAAGATCATGGCAAGGGTTTTGCCCGCAAAGCGCTGCCGCGCGAGTCCCGCTTTTTTTTCGGCCTTTACTTTTTTCGCAAGCTCCAGCAGAAAGCGTATTTCTTCTTCCGAATAATCAAACAGGGTAAGAAGGGATCTTCCTTTTAATGAAACCATGACGATACTGTACCATGTCCGCATATTGTCAACAACCCTGTTTGTCAAATAGGATAAATGTGCCAGAGGACGCCGATGTGGGCGGTGAAGTACAACGAGAAGACGGGTGGCGAGGCGCTGTATTTTAACGCCATGTGGGACCTGTCGCAGGTGGTGACAAACTGGGAAGGGAAGATCTACGAGCGGTACGAGTACACGCCGTGCGGGGAGGCGTGGATAGAGTGGGAGAACCGTGAAGTGCCGAGGAACGAGAAGCTGCCGTACCGGTTTACGGGGAAGGAGCCGGACGGGGAGACGGGGCTGTACTACTACGGGGCGAGGTACCTCGACCCGCGGGCAGCCCGGCGGCTTTCCGCTGACCCCGCGGCGGGGGAGTATGTGCCTGCGGCGGCCGCGGACAGGAGGGGCGGGGTATCCAACGCGGTGAACCTTCACCTGTACCACTACGCGGGGAACAATCCGGTGAAGTACACGGACCTGGATGGAAAGGAAACAGTAATATTCTCTATTCCTGTAATTGGTAAGCATCGACATTTGTTTATTGCAGTTAAGACGGAAGATGGTACTATTACGACAAAAAGTATATATCCCGCCGATCAAATAACAGCGGCAAGAGATGTTTTTACCGGTGGAACACAGGAAAATTTATTTCAAGAAAACAGGCTCGAGGAGCATACTATTGCAGAGAAATATTTTAATGGAGAATCATTACCAACCACTGCAAAGAAAGAAGCCGAAATAAAAGCACCGGATGGTATGACACAAGAGGAGTTTGACAATATTGTATTAGAAAATGCTTGGAATTACCCGGCCCATGATAGACCTTATAATGCAACAAGAGGGCCAAATAGTAATACCTATGTAGATGATGTGATTGAAAGCAGTGGAGGAAAAATGCCAGATATTCCAAACGCAACACAACAAAATTGGGGTGAATAAAAACATTGAGGGCAATTAAAATTGCGTATTGTCTAATCTTCTTTATAACAATTGTATTTTTAGCAATTGCAAGTATAAGCGGAATTAAACAAGGGATAAATATTTTTTCAATGATGTATATAATGTT
>JAISEB010000165.1 GCA_031264395.1 Treponema sp.
CCGGGGCGGCTTCAAGGTATTTCCAGAGGGGGTACGTGTCCGCGCTGTCCACGTAAAAGATTATCCCTCCGGCCGGTCCGGCGTCGCCTATGGCGTATTCAACCGTTACCGTTGCCACGACCGATTTGGATGCGTCTGCCGTGGACGTTGCTGTAATGGTAAGGGGTGTTCCGCCGGTTTCAGCCGGGTCTACGGTCAAAACACCCGCGGAAGAGATGACTGTTCCCGCCTCAGCGTTTCCGCTTACCGACCACGTTACGGTTTGGGCGGGGCTGTTGATTCCGGCTACCTGGGCGGTAAAGGTTTTGTTTCCGCCTTTGGCAACGTCGGAGGAATTGGGGCTTACGGTTACACCGGTAACGACAGGGATGGCGGGCGGAAGGAATAGATTTACATCGTCTTGACCTTTATTCAACAACCAGCATCCGGTCAGTGTGAATACCGCCGCCGGTATAAAAACGGTCATTCCAAAAAACACGCCGCGCCTTTTTTTCATGCCTTCCTCCTTTGAGCCTGGGACGGGACATTTTTTCTGCCGAATGAGAAAAAAGTATAGCCCTTGCGGATTTTTTGCGCAATATTCCAAAAGCGGCCGGCAGGGCGACGGCGTTTGCTTTCAAGTACCGCGAAACAACCAGATTGTGGGTTAAGTTTAGTTCAAGATGGGACATTTTGCGAGCGGTATTCCGAATTCAAAATAACCACGGACGACACGGACCAACACGGACAAAATATACATTTGAAACCAAAAGTCCGGTTCTGTCCGCGAGGGCGAACCGGAGGTTCGTTGTGGTTAATACCGGCTTTGTCCGTTCTGTCCGTGAGGGTCCATGGTTAAATTCGGAATTGCTGAAAAATTCCTTTCAAGCCTTGCGGCGATTCCGATAACTTCATATACTGAAAACATGATAGACACGGCGCTTATCGATACGCTGAATTTGAAGGCCCCGGATTTTGCCCGCCGGTGGAAAGACCGGATTCGCAAAGCGTCGCAGCTGAAGCATTACAACGAACTGGAAGACGGCGTCCTCATCAGCGCGGATACTCCCTTTTACATCCTGCTTGCAAGAACGCTGGACCGGGGGCTGGACCGGGCGATGGTGGGGGATTTTTTTGTCAAACTGGGGAAAAACAGAATGCAGGAAGGTTTCCCCGTATCCGAGGTGATTTACGCGGTCAACATGGCCCAGCAGGTGGTCATTGAGTACATCATGTCCGATTACGCGCCCGAAAGCCCCGTAAAGATGTACCAGGCAATGGGGATCATGGTCAAGGTCTCGGAATTCTTCCTTTTGGGCTGTTTTTATCTGACCAAGGGCTTTCTGGAGGCAACCTATACCAGCATGAACAGCATGGACGCGGTTTCCGAGGAACTGTTAAAAAAGTATTTCAGGGATGATTTTTTCTTTAAGGCGGAATAAGGAGGCGGCTGTTTTCCATTATGGATATCAAGGAAGCCCTTGAGGAATTCAAAATAGTCTTTTCAATACCGTTACCCGCAGGTTTCCGTTTTTTTGGGCGTGAAGTTGCTTCAATAGACATAAATGAAACGGTGCTTGTCTCCTGGGTGGTCATGGCTGTTTTGGCGGCCGCTTCCCTTCTCCTTACCCGGAGGCTTAGGGAGGTTCCCCGGGGAGCGCAGATCTTTCTGGAAGCGGGAATAGAATTTCTCAATAGTTTTTCAAAGGAACATTTCGGACACAGGGCAAAAATATACGGGCCGTACATAGGCACGGTCTTTCTGTTTCTCCTTATCGCCAACATCATTCCCGCCGTTTCCCCGCTGTCCGTTTCGATCTTGGGGGCGCATCCGCCTTTTATCATCAAACCTCCGGCAAGGGACATTAATTTTACCGCCGCGCTTTCGCTGCTTTCAATTCTGCTGGTTCTCTTTGGCGGAATCCGGGCGCGGGGAATAAAGGGATGGGCCCGCAACCTTCTTAATCCGGTTCCGGTGATGCTGCCCTTCAACCTGCTTGAATACATCATAAGGCCCCTTTCCCTCTGTCTCAGGCTTTTCGGCAACATACTCGGCGGTTTTGTCATCATGCTGCTCATCGAACTTGCCCTGCCCGTTCCCGTTGTGGTACCGGCGTTTTTTTCGATCTATTTTGATTTTTTTGACGGGTTGATTCAGGCTGTGATTTTCACCTTCCTGACCACCCTGTTTATCGCCGAGGCGGTCGAGTCTTAGGAGCCTCTGCGCCTGCAGGTTTTTCCGGCGCGGGCCGCCGTGAATGCATATTTTATTGGAGGAGCGTATTTTTATGGAAAACAGTCTTGTGTTTTTGATAGGGGCCGGTATTGCGGTAGTCGCCGGTCTGGGAGCCGGTATAGGCATAGGCATAGCGACGGGACGCACGGCGGAGGCCATATCCCGCCAGCCCGAGGCGTCCGGCAAGATCATGACCGCCTTCTTTCTGGGCATAGCCCTTGCGGAGGCGACCGCCATTTACGGCTTTGTGGTCGCCATTCTTATCTTTACCAGGGCGTAGCGGGGTCCGTCATGCTTGTTCCTTCCCTTACAACGTTTCTTGTTACCATTGCCAATATCGTCATCCTGTTTTTTGTGCTCAGGGCCGTACTCTTCAAGCCTGTCACCAAATTCATGGAGGAACGGACAAAAAAAATCGAAAACGCCATATCACAGGCCGAAAAAGACAAAAAGCAGGCGAAACAGACGCTTGCCGAATATGAGGCAAGGCTGAAAGACGCCGGGAAGGAAGCCGGCGCGATCATCCGTTCGGCGCGGGAAGCGGCGGAAAAGCAGGCTGAGGAAATAATCGCCGGGGGAAGGGAACAGGCGGAACGCATCATCGACGGCGCGCGCAGGCAGCTGCGGGCGGAGGAAGAGGCCGCTCTGGCGCAGTTCAGGGCGGAAGCGGCCGCCCTTGTGGTGGCCGCCGCGGGCCGCCTCGTACAGCGGGATTTCGGCGGCGAAGACAACCTGCGCCTTGCCGCGATGCTCCTCCGCGAGGCGGGAAAAAACTAGATGTTTGTCCCGGAACGCTGGGCGGCGGCCTTTCTGGCTGCGGCCGGCGGCAAAGACGGCGCCGAAGAGGGGCTTGCCGCCCTCCGCGTGCTGGCGCCCCTTGTATGCGGCATTCCCGGCGCCGTCTCGGGCCACACCGGGGCGCGAAAGCTCGGCGGCATGATACGGGCCGCGCTTGACGCGGAACGGCACGGCCGGGGCGCGGAAGCCGCGTCGGGGCTTCTCCTGCTTTTAGTGCGGAAGAACGCCCTTGCGCGGATCTTTTCCGTTATGGCCGAAATTGAAAGGCTTATCGATAAACAGAACGGCGTACTCAAGGCAGCGCTGGAATCCGCCTCGCGGGCCGGCGGTGAATTGATTGACGAGTTTGCCCGCGTTCTTCGTGAAAAAACAGGCGCGCGCGAAGTGAAGATAGAAGTCAGGCCGGCTCCCGGACTCATCGGGGGATACCGCCTGTGCCTGGGAAACGAGTATATAGACGCCAGCCTCCGCGGGCTCCTCCGCGGCATGGCGGCGGATCTGAGCGGGGGATTTTGATGGCGAATTTTGCTGATCTTTCCAGAGTTTTGCAGGAACAGATCGAACACTGGCAGGGCAAGGCTGTTTCCGAATCGGCCGGTTTTGTCGTTCAGGTGGGCGATTCCGTGGCAACCGTATACGGTCTTGAAAAGGCCGTATACGGCGAACTTGTCGAATTCGCGTCGGGGGCGGCGGGCATAGTCCTCAACCTTAACGAAGACGGCGTCGGCTGCGTGCTGTTTTCAGGCGAATCCCTGGTCAAGGACGGCGAAGAGGTAAAGGGCACGGGGAAGGTCGTTTCGGTTCCGTCGGGGCCTTCCCTTTTCGGCAGGGTGGTCAACCCCCTGGGCGAACCGGTTGACGGCAAGGGGCCCGTCAAGGCTGAGGAATATCTTCCCGTGGAATCTCCCGCGCCGCCGGTGATTGAACGGGGCAGCGTGGACACGCCCCTTGAAACCGGTTCGATTTCCGTTGACGCGATGATCCCCATAGGGCGGGGGCAGAGGGAGCTTATCATAGGCGACAGGCAGACCGGCAAGACCGCCCTTGCCATTGACGCCATTATCAACCAGAAGGGAAAGGACGTGTACTGCGTGTACTGCGCCATAGGGCAGAAATCCTCTTCGGTCGCGGCCATCATACAGAACCTTGAACGAAGGGGCGCCATGGAGTACACCTTCGTGGTGCTCGCCGCGGCGTCCGATTCGGCGGCGCTTCAGTACCTTGCCCCGTATTCGGCCGTGGCCATGGCGGAACACTTCATGCACAAGGGAAAAGACGTCCTTGTCGTATACGACGATCTTTCCAAGCATGCCGTAGCCTACAGGACCATCAGCCTGCTCCTCCGCCGCCCCCCCGGCAGGGAGGCCTTTCCGGGCGACGTGTTCTACCTCCATTCGCGGCTGCTGGAGCGGGCCGCGAAACTTTCCCCGGAAAGGGGCGGGGGCTCCATTACGGCCCTTCCCATCGTGGAAACACAGGCGGGCGACATTTCTTCCTACATTCCCACCAACGTCATCTCCATTACCGACGGGCAGATCTTTCTTGATTCGGAACTCTTCAACTCTGGCTTCAGGCCCGCGGTCGACGTGGGGCTTTCGGTAAGCCGCGTCGGCGGTTCCGCGCAGTCAAAGGCGATACGGAAAGTGTCCGGCCGCCTCAGGCTGGATCTTGCGCAGTACCGCGAAATGGCGGCCTTTGCCCAGTTCGGAAGCGATCTGGACAAGGGGACGCAGGACAAACTCGCCCAGGGAGAACGGCTCATGGAGGTTCTAAAGCAGCCGCAGTTTTCTCCCCTTTCCATGGCGGAAGAAACGGCGCTCCTGTTTGTTTCGGTAAACGGATGCCTCGCGGACATTCCCGTAAGCGAAATAAATTCCTCTGCTTCGGGCTTTCTTGAATACTTGCGGGCGAACAACGCGGATCTGCTTGAAGCGGCGGGAAAGACAGGAATGCTTGCTCCCGAAAATGAAGAAGAATTGCTTTCGGCAATAGAAAATTACAAACAGCTCAGGCAGCAGCGGAATTGACGGCGGGGGAAAATGGCAAATTTACGGGATGTCAGACTGCGGATGAGGGCCATACGGCAGACACTTCAGGTTACAAAGGCGATGAATTTAATCTCCACCGCGAAGCTCCGCAAGGGCCGCCGCCTTCTTGAAGACACGGAGCCTTTTTTTACCCGCATCCAGAAATCAATGTACGATATTTTGTCCGGGGCGGGAAAGGTCGATTCCGATTTTTTCAACCGCGCAGGCCGCGCCAATTCATACCACAGCGCCGTCATCGCGGTTACAAGCGACAAGGGGCTTGCCGGAGGCTACAACGCGAATATTTTCCGGGAGGTAAACGATCTGTGCGCAAGGGTAAAAAATCCCATCCTTATCCTCATCGGCTCCATAGGCTACCGGTACTTCATCCATTCACCCTATCTTATTCTCGAAAATTTTTCGTTCCGTTCCCGCATGCCGGATATGGAAAACGCCAGGGAAATATCGGAGTATGTCGTCTCGCAGTACCTGTGGGGCATGTTCGATGAAGTGCATATCGTGTACACGCACATGCACAGCACGATTAAACTGCTTCCCTGTGAACGCCAGATCCTTCCTCTTGACGCCGGAAAGATGCAGGAGGAATTCAGGAAAAACGGTGAACAGAAAAGGACGGAACTTCGCTTTGAATTTCTTCCCTCAAAAAAGGACGTGTTTGACGCGCTTGTTCCGTTTTACATACGGGGGATCATTTACGGCTCCCTCATAGAGTCGTATGTAAGCGAACAGAGCGCGCGGATGTCCGCCATGGACGAGGCCAGCAAGAGCGCAGAAGAAATGCTTGACAGCCTTCAGCTTAACTACAACCGGGCCCGCCAGGCGGGCATTACCCAGGAAATGTCGGAGATCGTCGGAGGATCGGCGGCTCTTTCGGAATAAGGGGCAGGAATGGTGAACACAGGAAACATTATACAGATTGTAGGACCCGTTGTGGATGTGCGTTTCGGGGAAGGGGAAATTCCCGCCATCCTGAACGCGCTTGAGATAACAGGAAGCGCGCTTAAAGCGCCTGTGGTGCTGGAAGTGCTGCAGCATATAGGAGACGGCTGCGTACGCTGCGTCGCAATGTCCGCCACGGAAGGACTTGCCCGCGGAATGGAGGCGGCGGACACAGGCGGCCCCATACAAGCGCCGGTGGGCGAAGAGGTCCTTGGCCGCATGTTCAGCGTTACCGGAAAAGCGATAGACAACAAGGGCCCATTTACGGCGTCGAAATACGCGTCAATACACAGGGAGGCCCCGTCTTTTGCCGAACAGCGTCCGGCGGTGGAAGTGTTTGAAACGGGGATCAAAGTCATCGATCTTGTCGCGCCCTACGCGAAGGGCGGGAAGATCGGGCTCTTCGGCGGGGCGGGCGTCGGCAAGACCGTGGTAATCATGGAACTCATCCGCAACATTGCCACGGAACATTCGGGCTATTCCGTCTTTTCGGGAGTCGGAGAACGTTCCCGCGAAGGGGCGGATCTCTGGAAGGAGATGAACGAATCGGGGGTTATAGACAAGACCGCCCTCGTGTTCGGGCAGATGAACGAGCCGCCGGGCGCCCGCATGAGGGTTGCCCTTGCCGGGCTTACCATGGCGGAGCACTTCCGCGACGAGGGCGGCCAGGACGTGCTTCTTTTTATCGATAATATCTTCCGCTTTATTCAGGCCGGTGCGGAAGTTTCCGCGCTCCTGGGCCGCATACCAAGCGCGGTCGGTTACCAGCCGACGCTGGCAAACGAGATGGGGAGCCTTGAGGAACGCATCGCCAGCACGTCCAGGGGTTCCATTACCAGCATACAGGCCGTCTATGTTCCCGCCGACGATCTTACCGATCCCGCGCCCGCGACCACCTTCGCGCATCTTGATGCCACCACGACCCTTTCGCGCAAGATCGTCGAGCTGGGGATCTACCCCTCCGTTGATCCGCTGGCGTCAGGATCGCGCATCCTCGATCCCGCCGTTGTCGGCGATGAACATTACAAAACCGCGCGGAGATGCCAGCAGATACTGCAGCGCTACAAGGAACTGCAGGACATCATCGCCATTCTGGGCATGGATGAACTTTCCGCCGAAGACAAACTCGTCGTGGCCCGCGCCCGCAAGGTGCAGCGCTTTTTCAGCCAGCCCTTCTTTGTGGCGGAAAAATTCACCGGCATTTCCGGCCGCTATGTGCCGGTAAAGGAAACGGTAAAGGGCTTCAAAATGATACTCGACGGCGAATGTGATTCCCTTCCGGAGCAGGCGTTCTACATGGCGGGAAACATGGACGATGTCATGGAAAAGGCGAAAGGCTAATGGCGGAGCTTTTTCCCTTTGAGGTGCATACCCCCTACCGGCTTTTTTATTCGGGCAGAATAGAGGCCCTTACCCTTACCCTGGCCGACGGCGAAATTTGCGTATACGCGAACCATTCGTTTTTTACTTCTCCCGTGCGGACGGGAATACTGACCATCAGGGACGGCGAAGGGAAGAAGAGAACGGCCTTTATATCAGAGGGAATACTCGAGGTAAAAAGCCACAAGACAGTCCTCATGGCGGACGCCGCCGAATGGCCCGAAGAAATTGACGGCGAGCGGGCCCTTGCCGCCAAAAAACGGGCCCTTGAAATGCTTGAAACGGCGATGCTGAAATTTGAAACAAATAACGCAAAAGCGTCCCTCGCGCGGGCCGAAACAAGGCTCAGGGCCAGGGAAACGGCGGGACTATAGGGGCGGTGTTGGCAGGGCGCGCCGAAAATTATTCTCAGCCGCTAAAATGTAGTAAAAAACTTTTAACGCAAGAGTGCCGGGGCGCCGAATTTGATAAACGGCCCCCGCGCGAGAGGGTTTGTCTCACCATTCACGGGGGTGGTATTTACCTTCCGGTTTGGTGATAGTAAAGGTATCACCGGAAGGCTCAATCACATAAAAGCCGTTTTTCATGGCATAGTTTTTTTCGCTCTCGCTGAAAACTACCCCCGCGACAGCGCCCAGATACACCCGTTTGTCATCGTGTAAATCCGCGTATTTGCGCAGTTTTTCCATGCGCTCCATGTGGCCGTGTATATCATCAATATTGGGCTTGCTCTTAATCTCCACAGCCATCACTTTATCGCCGTTTTCCAGCAGCGCGTCAACTTCCGTGAATATATCATGTTCCCTGTCCTTGATTTCCGTGCGGTTTGCTTTGGTAAAGGTAAACCCCAGCTCTTCAAATTTCACCACTAGGTTCGGCAGAACCATATACTCAACCATATCGCCGAAACGGTTGGTAAGCTCCCCGAGCTTCTTGTCGGTTGCCTTCATCTGCCGGTTGGTTTCTTCCATCATGCGGTCCATATGGTCATGCCGCTGGGCGGTTTCTTCCATCATACGGTCATGCAGCCGGGCATTTTCTTTTATCTGCTCGTTAGTGGCCTGTATCGCGGCCCAGACCTTCTCAAAGGTCAGTCCTTCGTCTATGATTTGTGTTTGCCCCATAACTCCACTCCTGCCTTAACTATACCCCTTTTCCGGCCCTTTGGAAAGGGGTAACGCAAGGGTGTCCTCCGCCAAATTCGCGTAGCGCCCTAACTCCTCCCTCCACCCCTCACCCTTCATGGGAGTATGCACCATACCCCCCCGGAAGCCCATACCCTGAGCATCCCAGGTTTACGGCCTAAAAGCTCCTTGCGGGAAGGGGCTTTTACTTATATAAGACCACAGGTTACCGGGCTTTAGGAATTATAACCACAGAGATACACGGAGTAACACGGAGGTTTGGCTAAAACCCGATT